>CAJQMW010000001.1 GCA_905479535.1 uncultured Maribacter sp.
TTCCTGCGCCAAGGCTTCACTGATGGCTTCGAGCGCATGTTTGCTTGCGGCATACCCCCCCAATGGACTATTCGAAATATGCCCGGCGACGGATGCTATATTGATAATACAACCCTTTTTGTTTTTCCGCATATGGGGTAATAATGCCTTTGTACAACGGAGTACGCCCAAATAATTGGTGTTCATAATGGCTTGGAAGTCATCCATGGGCATTTCTTCGATAGAGCCATGACGTTCGATTCCGGCATTGTTGACCAAAACATCTATCGTTCCTTGTTTATCAAGTACAGCATCCATACATTGTTTGACCGAAGTACCGGAGTCCACATCCATTTTAGAAATTGTGATATCCAAAGACTCTTCCTTGATTTTTTGTAGAAATACGGAAGCGTTTTCCGGATTTCGCATCGTCGCGAATACTTTATGGCCGGAGCGCCCAAAGGCGAGTGCGGTTTCAAGGCCAATGCCTTTGCTGGTTCCTGTGATGAGTACTGTTGTCATTTTTCTTTTTTATGGTAAATTAGATTTAGTTAAAACCCGTGCTGTGCCCAGCAAATCTTCCGGTTGGAGCCTACAGCTATATAATGAATGACCGGTTGGCCAGTACTGCCCATTCGATTAAAATAAGACATCAATTCAATACTTATGGCTCTACTGGCATAGATACCGTAATTGGATCGAGTACGGTATGCTTGTTTTTTAAAGTCTCGTTAGAGGGGTCATTTAAGATTGCTTCAAACTTTTCCATATCGGTGACCTCAATAATCAAAACCACTGAATTGGGGTCGTCTGCATCCTGAAAAGTTTTAAGGTCTGACATTGCAGGACCAAATAAATCGAGTCTGTCTTGATGTCCCTTTAGCCAAGTGTCAAAATCTCCCACCTTGTGCCGTGCTACTACTATTTTTTTCATGTTGCTACTGATGTTTATTTAATTTAAATAATACCCCTACGGCTTGCCTCCTTTAGTCGGTTTCGAGAATTTTTTATTTAGCCTGCTCTAATCGATTTTCAGCTCTCCCGTGGTTTGAGGTCGCTTGCTTGAAATAAACCCAACGGAATCTACCGATAATTCCGCTGATTTATTGAATAAACTACTATGGTTTGGTTGTTTTTTATTCTGGTACACCTGGTTTATGAGCAAATTACTGTATTGGCTTCAATTGGTTTTTGACATATGATTTTTTAGCTGAATGCATTGGTTTCTCATTTTGATCGTGATTGCCTTTCAATGGGATTGTAAGGCAAAGAAAGTAATCTACGGTCTAATAGGAAAACGTTCTGGGACGAAGGAATGGATATATTGTCCGAAAGCATCTATTTATTTATCGGACATTAATCAGTTCTGGCAATGGAGAATCCAGCGGGTAACTTTGGTCGAAAATCGCACGTTTCAAAACAGTCTCTAAATACCTGTCAATGAAGTAGATGGTTCACTTATTCGGAATTTCTGTCCAAATCGGGATAAATATTCTTTGAATTCAGATTAGGGCTGCGGCATCAAGGCAAAAAAAAAGGAATCATATTTTGCCATCTACGAAATACATATCCATTTCACCCTTGCTTTTTACCGGTAATTTTCCGCGATGGGTACATTTAAAATTATTTTTCACCAATTCGTAAGTGCTTCCGGAGATATTGATTTTCCCAGGGGCACTATTATGCTCCATTTGAGATGTGAGGTTTACCGTATCTCCCCAGATATCATAGGCAAATTTTGTAATGCCCACCACGCCGGCTATCACCGGACCCGTGTGTATACCTATCCGAGTCGGAAATTCTGGAAGATTTTGGATTTTTCTCAACGTATTGAACCCGCGCATAAATTCTTGCATGTCTAGCGCAACATTAATGAGAACGGCGGCATGGTCTTCCATGGGCGTTGGCAGGCCACTGGCACACATGTAACTATCGCCAATGGTCTTGATTTTTTCGATTCCGTATTTTTCAACAATGCGATCAAAGCCACGAAAACTTTCATCCAATTGATTGATCAAATCTTCCGGCGGCATGGTCTCCGCAATTGAGGTGAACCCTTGAATATCTGAAAACAGAACGCTTACCTGGCCATGCAACCGAGCATACGATTTACCGAATTTTTTCAACTCGCCTGCAATTTGCTCTGGTAATATATTCAACAGTAATTTATCCGATTTCAAGATTTCGGCCTGAAGCTGTACCGATTTCTTTTCAATTTCGAGAGTTCGCACCTTTATTTTTTCCTCTAATTGGTTGTTATAGTCTTGCAATTCGTCTATCAATTGTCTGTTGTGCCGTCTAAGAAGTACTGCTTCCAAGGCATTATCGATCGTAATTTTAAGTTCATCCTTATCCCAGGGTTTGGTGATGTAACGGTAGACCCTACCTGTATTTATAGCTTCAATAATGGCCTCGATGTCGCTGAAGCCTGTTAATATCATACGAATATTATCGGGCTCGTCGGGCAGGTGCTGTAAAAATTGCACACCCGTCATTCCCGGCATGCGTTGATCGGTAACGATTACATGAATATCATTTTGTTTAAAAATTTCCATGCCCTCCTCGCCATTTATAGCCGTGAATATGGTATAGTGCCGACGCAAGGCCGCCCGGAAAGACGTAAGATTGTTTTCTTCATCATCAACATACAAAATGTTATACTTTTTCGTGTTCTCTGATTTCATTTTTATTGGTCGGTTTTTATTTTGGAATTTTTGTTTTGAGTTATAGGAAGGCTAATGGTAAATTCGGTGCCCTTGCCCAATTCAGATGCTACTTCGATCTTTCCATTGTGTTTCTCAATAATACCATAGCTAATAGATAGTCCCAAACCTGTTCCCTTTCCTACCTCTTTTGTAGTGAAGAAAGGGTCAAAAATTTTGTTCATGGTTTCTGTGTCAATGCCCGTGCCGGTATCCCTGATACGAATTTTTACCTTATCGTTATGATGCGTAGTCTTAATAGAAATTTCCCCCTTTACGGGTATGGCCTGTATGGCATTCGACAAAATATTCATAAGCACCTGATTGACCTCCCCGGGAAAACATTCTATATCGGGCAGGACACCATAGTCCTTTTCAATTTCAATATGATCTTTATAAACACTGTGCAACAGGGCTAGGGTCGAATCCAACCCCTCGTTTATATCGGCCCTTTTAAGGACATTCTGATCTAAACGGGAAAAATTACGCAGCCCCTTAACAATTTCCGATGTGCGGCTGGCACCTTCTTCTATGCCCTTCATCAATTCAAGAACCTCTTGAATGGTATAGTTTAAGTCGTTGTTAATATTAATCTCCTTTACCTTTTCGAAAAAGGTCTCTAAATTATTTTCCTTTATTACTTCGTCATAGCGGTGAATACTTTCAATAATTTCGGCCAGGTCTTCCTTTAAGGGTTTTATATTGGCGGAAACAAAATTGATGGGGTTATTGATTTCATGTGCGACCCCCGCCGTTAATTGGCCAAGGGATGCCATTTTTTCTGACATAATGAGTTGTTGTTGGGCCTCTTTCAGGTCTTCCAGGGTTATTCGCAAAGTTTTATTGGCACCTTCCAAAACCAAGGATTTTTTTTGCAGTTCATCAATAGTCTCTTCCAGTAGTATGGTTAATGTATTCCGTTCTTTTTCGACCCTCTGGAACTTAAATTCGCTAATTATAATTGATTTATCGGCCAGCTTTAGTAAATCGCCGATATTTTTTATGTCGGTCTCGCTTATTACCGAATTCGTATTTATTAAATCCAATACGGACTTCAGGTTTACATTCATAGTGCTTCACCAATTCGTTTCGGGCATGGTCATATTATGACTTCAAACTAGACCGTCTGCCTGTGCCACATTATATTTCTTCAAGGACGACCAAGGAACATGTGTTATTGTGAAACTCGTGCTTGCCCTTTGTTTCCTTGCCCATTTCGCCATAGCTAAAAAAACCTACAAGTGGTGTATCCCAGACGTTTTTTACTTGATTTATTTCATCGCTTACCATAGGGCCAAGGGATAAATGCCTTGCTTTACACGAAAACATAATCATGGCGTCCCCGTTTTGCTGTTCGTTGTCCTTTACTTGCTCACATTGGGCCACCACTTTATCGATTACATCAAAAGTAGGCGGTAGGGAGAAACGTATTTTTGAACCCTCCGGGATGCTTCCTGCACAGGTCAGGGATCTATCGGCCTTATTGGCGAATAGTGGCGCCCTTAAAACCGGATCAGTGCCTTCTCGTTGTAACTGCATAGGAAATTCGGAACCTACATTTACGATTACATCTTTCCATTCATCCAGGTCTTTTGAGACCCCCATATATTTTATAACCACGTCGAGTGCCGGCTCATCATCAATGGTATAAACTACGTTTCCTTCGCTTTTTGTAATGGTGCGCACCGTGCCTACCGGCCTCCAACCACTGGTAGCCAGTCCTTTTACACTTACCTTGTCTTCGTCTAGAATGATGGCCGCTAAGGCATTGTCACTAGATTTCCCATTGGTAAAAACATAAGTGCCTGTCATGGTAAAGTCGTCCCCGGCCATTCCTCCAAAAATCGTTACCTCTTCACCCATGGCATCTTCAATGCCCCTAATGATCATTTCACCATCTGTACTGATACCGCCGGACACCACAATGTAAGCCGGGTTTTTAAAGGTTTTTGACCCTTCTTCTCCAATACGTTTGGCAATATCCCGGGTTTGCTCGTTACCAGTTTCTAAAAACTTCAACTTAAAAGAGGCAGGATCAATATCCAATAACATGATTGCAACGGATTCTTCTCCAATCTCCCCATCTATAAATTCCCCTGCC
>CAJQMW010000002.1 GCA_905479535.1 uncultured Maribacter sp.
CAACAGGATTATGGCAGTTCATGTACGGTACCGGGCGGGAAATGAAGTTGGACATTACTAGTTATGTCGATGAACGCAGCGACCCAATGAAATCAACAGCGGCCGCTTGTAAATACTTGAACAGATTATATAGTATTTATGAGGATTGGGATTTGGCATTGGCAGCCTATAATTCCGGTCCGGGCAATGTGAACAAGGCCATACGACGGTCCGGAGGTTATAAAAACTATTGGAACATTAGGAGAAATTTACCTAGGGAAACGGCAGGGTATGTCCCCGCTTTTTTGGCCACGATGTATATTTTTGAATATGCCGAGGAACACGGGCTAAAGGGCAAGAAGGCGGAACGCGCCTATTTTGAGACGGATACCATCCATGTAAAAAATATCATCACTTTTGACCAGATTTCGGAAATCACGGGTATAGATAAAGAAGAATTAAAACTTCTCAACCCTTCCTATAAGCTAAATGTCATTCCCTTTGTAAAAGGTAAGAATCACATTTTGAGATTGCCCGTTTCTTTAATGGGGAAATTCGTTCAGAATGAAGAGGCGATCTATGCCCATGTTGAAAAAGAACTGAAAAGTAAGGAAAGCCCTTTGCCGCAATTGGTACAACAAGCAGAGCAAGATAGGATCCGTTACAAAGTACGCAGCGGAGATTACCTTGGTAAAATTGCCGAGCGATACGGAGTAGGGGTAAGCCAAATCAAAAGATGGAACGGACTTAGAAGCAATAATCTAAAAATAGGTCAAAGACTAACGATTTTTCCAAGAAAAAATATAAAGTCGACGGTCACTCCTAAAAATACACCGACAAGAACTGCTGTCGCTGGTAATATTAAGGTCCATGAAGTACGTAGTGGGGATTCCCTCTGGACCATCTCTAGAAAATATCCGGGAATTAGTATTGAGAATTTACGAAAATGGAACGGTATTAGCGGTAACAATCTAAAACCGGGCACAAAATTGAAATTGTGCGACTGTTCATCGTAAATTTGAAACTCAGAATGAAGAAATTAGCAACACTATCCCTATTTATCCTTCTTATTGTCTCCTGCGGAGAAATTAACAAACAAGACTATTTACCGGAGTCCGTTGGTGCAGTTAATACACTAACCATTGTCATTGACAATGAGTTATGGAAAAGCAAAGTTGGGGACGAAATACGCGAAAGCTTTGCTGCCCCGATCCTTGGCTTGACTTGGGACGAAGCAATGTTCAGCATTACCCAGATACCACCTCAAGTTTTTTCTGGAGCGGTCCGCAACACCAGATCGGTCCTCTATGTTATGGAAGACTCCGTGAACGTGGCGCATATGAAAAAGAACATGTACGCAAAACCTCAAAGAGTAGGAGTTATAAAAGGTAAGAACAAGACAGAAATTATTGACAATATCGAAGCCAAGAAGGAAGAATTCGTTTCTACTTATAAAGAAATGGAATTACAGGAGGCCCAAAAACGTTTTACAAAATCCCTTAATAAGGAGAAGGCCCTGGAACAGCATTTAGGCATTTCTTTGGATATTCCCTCCGTCTATAAGGTTGGGCGCGAAGAGGACAATTTTGTTTGGATCGACAGGCAAATCCAGAAGGGCACTATGAATATTATAGCCTATAGCGTGCCGTGGGATACTTTCAAGAATGATTCGACCTTTGTTGGGGACATAGTTAAGATGAGGGATTCTATCGGTAAACTTTTTATACCGGGAGAGGATATTCCCGGAAAAGAGAATTATATGAAGACTGAAATGGCATTTTCACCCTATGTCTTTCCCGCAGAGGTTACTGGAAGAAAAGCGGCAGAAGTTAGAGGTGTCTGGGAAATGTCCGCATATCCTATGGCAGGGCCTTTTTTAACCTATATCATTAATGATAAGCCAAACAATAGAAAGTTGGTACTGGAAGGATTTACTTTTGCTCCTGCCACTAAAAAACGTGATTATATGTTTGAACTGGAAGCCATTATGAAAACTTTGCGCTTCAATGAAGAATAAAATGCACTAGAGAGCATAAGCAAAAAAGGGCTTGAGATAACACTCAAGCCCTTTTTACATTTTTATGGCAATCCTTCCTTAGAAATTACTGAAGGAAAACCCTGTTGATACCCTGAAAGCAAATGCGTAAATAGTCACTGCTAACAGGAAAAAGCAAATCCAAGAAAATATTTTGAAATAATTTTCCAGAATTATGTACCTCCAATTTTTAAAAGCTTCAATGTAAATTTCTTTTAAGAGTAAAATTTTCTCCATACCTGATCATTTAAATTTTTCATTCCATACAAATGTCGCCCCTTACTATATCAAATCTAAATTCTTTAGCCGAAGGGAATACTTTTACTATGAATGGAATGCGGTATTGTAAATAATCGGTGAGATGCAGTTTAGTACGATGTTTTGCAGACTCATATCAGAGTTTATGCCAAGATTTCGGATAACAAATAAATACTCAGGGGAAATACTGCCAATCAAAGCTATTGGAATCTATAAATTCCCCGACGGCTTTGCCCCGGGGTCTCGTTTCACCTCTCCGCTTGCATCCGACTAGCGTAGCGAGAGGAATGCACAAGGTCGGAGCTGCATTTTCGCCCCCGAATGGTCGGGGCTGGGTGAGGCAAAATATAATCCCGCACGTGCGGGACGGTTTTTGGCCCCTTTGGCCAAAATGAAACCGGCGAAAAACCCGTGATTTCCATTTAGTGCTAACAGGCCCTAGTAGGAACAAAAAAGCCTTTGACCAATAGAACATCAAAGGCTTTACAATTTTTATATGGATTTCCTTACATAGCTACGATGATAAATTCGGACCTACGGTTGAGGTAATGCTTTTCTTCCGTACATGGTATTCTACCATTACATTCGTTCAGCAATCGTTCCTCGCCGTAACCTGTTGCGCTTTCAATTCTAGATTCATCAATTCCCTTAGCGATAATATAATCGCGGGTAGTTTTAGCACGTTTGTCAGAAAGGTACTTGTTGTAAAGGGCGCTACCTCTAGAATCCGTATGGGATTCGATTTTAATGACCATCTCTGGATACTCGTTCATAACGGAAACCAGTTTGTCCAGCTCTTCGGCTGCGTCCTTTCTAATAAAGGACTTGTCGAAGTTAAAGTGGATCATCTCGGTCTTCAATTTGCGAATACCATCCTCAACAGCTATCATTTCATTAAGTTTCCTCAGCGATACATCGACGTTTATAGTTTCATTATCCCTCGTCACCGCCTCTCTTGTGTCATCAAAATAGGCGCCTTTAACTGTTCTCAAGGTATATTTGGTATTCGAATCCAAGTCCTCGAATATAAAACTACCATCTTCTGAAGTCTCTATTTCCTTTAGTTTAATATTATGCTCATCTAGAAGTTCTACCAGGGCTTTGGGCATGACGTCACTGGTAACCAATTCT
>CAJQMW010000003.1 GCA_905479535.1 uncultured Maribacter sp.
AAATTTTAAAGTCGAATTCACCTTTAATGGAAAACACTTTGATGATTTTAATTTGGGGAACCTCTTTTTTGAGTTCATCGCAAAAAGCCGGATTTTCCTTGCCATGCAGCTGAACCATCAAAAGTCCGAACTGCTTCACCAATTTCTTAATTTGAGTGATGGATGCATCTACAAATACACCGACTTTTTCAATGTTGTGGGGAATTGAGGGCATAGCGCCCTCAAAGTAACGTTTAGAGGGTTCCCAGAAAATGAAGCCCAGATAGTCCGGTCGCAGAGCAGCGACTTTAGCTGTATTTTTATTCATACCACAGACCTTCAGTTTCAAGGAATGCCTTCCTGTAGAAGCCGTTCTATTAGTCTTGTCAGTATAATAATGATCCATTCGTTACTTCAATTGTTGTATAAATACTGATGCGCTTTTACCCGGATTCTCCGTTTTCATAAAATTCTCACCGATCAAAAATCCTTGATATCCGTAGGATTTTAAACCCTGTATAGCTTCGTTAGAGCTAATCCCACTTTCGGAAACTTTTACAAAGTCATCGGGAATCAGATTGCTTAATGTCTTACTGGTTTCCAAACTCACTTTAAAAGTTTTCAGATCGCGGTTATTTACCCCAAGCATGTCCAAACTGGGCATAATGGATTTACGTAGTTCATCCTCGTTATGGACTTCCAACAAAACATCCATTCCTAAACTTTTTGCCAATTCGGAGAGGATTTTTATTTCCTTTCTGGACAATACCGCCGCAATCAACAATATCGCATCCGCACCGTTGGCCTTGGCTTCCACTACCTGATATTCGTCTACTATAAACTCCTTTCGGAGCAATGGTATATCAACTGATGCACGTGCAAGGAGTAGGTCTTCCAAAGAACCCCCGAAATATTTTATATCGGTCAAAACACTCATGCCACATACCCCTGCGTTTTTATAACCTTGGGCTACTTGACCAACATTCGTATTTTGATTTATAGTTCCCTTGGAGGGCGAACGTCTTTTATGTTCCGCAATAATTCCTGTTGTACTCGTTTGTAGTTTTTCGGCCAAGGAATAGGTGTTTCTGCCAAAAAGCAAAGATGATTCAAGTTGAGAAACCGGAACAATCGATTTTTTTAAATCGATTTCCTTACGTTTATCGGTCACTATTTTGTCTAAAATATTCATTGATTTAGTTTCTGCTCAATTCTTGCAGTTTCTTCAAGGTTTTAAGTCCGTTGCCACTTAAAAGTGATTCTTTTGCCTTTTCGAATCCGGTTTTTGGTGAACTACTTTCAACGGTTGCAATTGCAATTCCGGCATTGGCACAGACCACATTGTTTTGGGCTTCCGTTCCTCGTCCTTGCAAAATATCCAAGAAAATCTGTGCGGATTCTTCTATGGAATCCCCACCAACGATTTCTGTTTGATGAACAGGCTCTACACCAAAATCAGAAGGCTTAAGCAAACCTTCGGAGGTATTGGAGATTGTTTTCGTATTTCCGGTCAAAGAAATTTCGTCATAGCCATCCAAGGCATGCAAAACCGTAAAATTTTTATCAGTATTTTGATATAGATACCCGTACATACGGGCTAGTTCTAAATTGAAAACACCTACAATTTGATTTTTAGGAAATGCGGGATTTACCATGGGCCCCAACATATTAAAAAACGTTTTTACTGCTAGTTCCCTTCGTATGGGGGCGACATTTTTCATGGCTGGATGAAAAAGGGGAGCGTGCAAGACACATATTCCGGCTTGGTCGATAGACCTTTCTAAAAATGCTGCATCATTACTGAATTTAATTCCCAAAAACTCCATTACATTGCTGCTACCGCATTTAGAGGATAAACCGTAGTTCCCATGTTTGGTTACTTTAATCCCTGCTCCTGCAGTAACAAAAGAAGCCAAAGTGGAAATATTAAAAGTGTCTTTGCCATCACCGCCGGTTCCACATAAATCGATAGGATTATAGGCGGATAGGTCAACTGCCAAACATAATTCTAGCAATGCATCACGAAAACCTTCCAATTCTTCGGTGGTGACACTCCGCATCATATACACTGTTAAAAAGGCAGCTATCTGGCTAGTGTTGTAATCACCTTTAGCAATATTCACTAATATTTTCTTCGCTTCCTCTTTTGGAAGAATATCGTGATTAATTAATTTATTGAGTGTTTCTTTCATTTTTTTAGAAAAGATATGAGATAATAGTCCTTAGATTTGAGTATATTTTTGAATGAGTGTATAGGTCATTTTTTGGATTTCATCGCTTAGCGAAATAACCTCGTCTAATTCGTTATTATCTAAAATTTTAAGTCTTTTTGATGTTTCTAATTGTGTATTCAACTCATTTAACGAGCCGTTGGCTATCCCTAAGAAATTTCTAAATTCTTTTTTGGAATTTCGTCCAGCTCCCTCAGCGATATTTGAAGCCACTGAAACAGCACTTCTTCTAATTTGACTAGTCAAACCATACTTTTCATCCCTTGGAAGGTTGAGAGTTAGTTTATGGACTATTTTAGCAAGCCTTACAGATTTCTGCCAAACAATAAGTTCCTTATAATTATTCATTCCTAAAATCTAATATCTCAAATCTATCAGATGTTGAGCCAATTCTCCAATATTTTTTTTCCATTTGGCGTTAAAACCGATTCAGGATGAAACTGAACCGCGCAAACATCATATTCTTTATGCCTAAGGGACATGATTTGACCATTTTCATCCACCGAAGTTACTTCTAAAACCTCTGGCAAATCCGGGTTAACGACCCACGAATGGTATCTGCCTACTTCAATTTCGTTTGGCATTCCTTGGAACAAAGGGTCATTTTCTTTGATGATGCTTATTTTAGTAGCTATACCATGGTATACTTCGCTCAAATTAATAAGTGTGCCTCCAAAAACTTCGGCTATCGCTTGCTGCCCCAGACAAACCCCAAATATTTTTTTTGTTGGTGCGTAGGTCCGAATGATATCTTTTAGCAAACCTGCCTCATCGGGAATTCCTGGGCCGGGAGAAAGTACTATATAATCAAATGGGCCCACCTCGTCTAAGGAGAGCTGATCGTTTCGCTTAACGGTTACCTCACAATGCAGATCCTCCAAATAATGAACAAGATTATAGGTGAAACTATCGTAATTGTCTATTACTAATATCTTTTTCATATCTA
This sequence comes from uncultured Maribacter sp., assembly GCA_905479535.1. GTDB lineage: Bacteria > Bacteroidota > Bacteroidia > Flavobacteriales > Flavobacteriaceae > Maribacter. The sequence continues at coordinate 3,157 of CAJQMW010000003.1, forward strand.
TATAGTCTCCGCTATTTCAAGTGCTTTCGTCAATGCGCCCAATTTATTATAGGTTTCTTGTAGTTCGGTCTCTGGTTCCGATGCTGCAACCAGTCCGGCACCTGCCTGATAGTGTAATTGATGGTTTTTGCTTAAAAAAGTACGGATCATGATGGCATGGTTATAATTACCTTTAAAATCCATGAAGCCAATAGCTCCGCCGTAATAACTCCTACCTGTTTTTTCATATTTCTCGATAAGTTGCATGGCCATATGTTTTGGCGCACCGCTTAAAGTCCCAGCGGGAAAAGTATCCGCCACGACCTTCATCGTTGAAATATCCGCTTTTTTCTGTCCGGTCACCTTACTTACCAAGTGAATCACATGAGAGAAGAATTGAACTTCCCTATAATTCTCTACCTTAACCACGTTCCCATTTCTGCTAAGGTCATTCCGCGCAAGGTCTACCAGCATCACATGTTCGCTATTTTCCTTATCATCAACTTTTAATTTTTTAGCGAGTTCTGCATCTTGTTCATCGTTCCCTGTTCTTTTAAAGGTTCCTGCAATAGGGTGTATTTCTGCCTTGCCATTATTCACAATTAACTGAGCTTCTGGCGAGCTCCCAAATATTTTAAAATCTCCGTAATCGAAATAGAATAAATAGGGTGAGGGATTTACCGATCGCAGCGCCCTATAAACGTTAAATTCATCCCCTTTAAAATCTTGCGAAAACCTTCTTGACAAAACTAGTTGAAAGACATCGCCACGTTGACAATGTTTTTTGGCCAAAGCAACATGTTCTCTATATTCTGCGTCCTCTAAATTAGACGTTGGTTTTCCTTCAATCTTAAAATTATAAGATGCAAAATTCTTAACGTTAAGCATCTGTTCCAATTCGGTAATATTACTCTCTGTCTCAAAGCAATGGGCAAAGAGGTACGCCTCATTTTTGAAATGATTGATGGCTATAATATTTTGATAAACGGCATAGTAGATATCCGGGATATCCAACGAGCCTTCCTTCTTTGAGATTTTTACATCCTCAAAATAACGAACGGCATCATAGGCCATATAACCAAAAAGTCCATTATTGATAAATTTGAACTTATTGTTTTCCGCTTCAAATTTTTGACTGAAATCGTGAATTATCTCAACAACGTTAGTGTCAGCTTCAATTTTTAATTCTTGATTAGTACCATCAGGAAATTGTTGAAGAATTTTTTCATTTTCTATCTTAATAGATGCGATGGGATTACAGCATATATAGGAAAAACTATTGTCATTGGCATGATAGTCACTGCTTTCCAACAGGATGCTATTGGGAAAACGATCTCTTATTTTTAAGTAAACGCTGACCGGCGTAATGGTATCCGCAAGTATTTTTTTATAATGTGTTTTTAATTTAAAGATCATAACAAATCATATAAAATGAAAAAAGCCTGTCGTGATGACAAGCTTTACTATAGTTTAACTACAAGGTTGCTTAGCTCACGAAAATCGTAAGTTAATCCACCACCATGTATTTACGTTTCTGTTTTGCATTGAAGTCCAAAGATAGAAATCATTTTTTATAATACCCAATAAGTACCCAATAAAAAAATCCCGCTAGCCCATTTGAGGTTAGCGGGACCAACTTGCGAGGTCAAGTTTATTTATAATTGTAAATCTACTACCAAATCAAATTCGTCATAGATTGTTTTATCTCCTAAATTATCAAAGAAACTACCAGATCCGTAACGCACGTCATACTCTGCTCTATCCACTTTCATGGTAGCGGTAGCTTTGTTCTCATACACGGATACAACAAAAGTAATTGGCTTTGTGGTCTCCTTAATGGTCAAATCTCCTGTTACGGTGTATGAATTTTTGTTAAGTGGTTTTACCGAGGTAAAAACTAATTTTGCCGTAGGATGAGTGGCTACACCAAAGAAATCATCGGACTTTAGATGTCCCTCCAATTTGCCTTTGGAATCGCCTTCTAGGTCTGAATTGGAAAGAGAGGTCATATCTACAGTGAATTCTCCTCCGGTAAGTTTTTTACCATCCATTTCTAAGTAACCGGATTTTAGGTCAATAGTACCTTCATGTGATCCAGTAACTTTATATCCTTTCCATGTCACCGTGCTTTCGCTGGCTTTAACTTCTTTCTTTTCTCCATCGATAGGAGTGGTTGCAGTTGCGGAAAATCCGAAAACTAATGCAAGTGCGATACTTAAAATTGTCTTTTTCATGTTTGTGATTTAAATGTTAATGTATTTATTATTTATTTATATATGGGTGAATAATTCTTTTGTTGATTTACGGACTTTTGGATAATGTTGGGTCTCATCTTCATTCGAACGATAGCCAACGGCCAAAACCACTGACGCATTTAAGTTCTTGTCGTTCAGACTTAAGATTTCGTTGTATTTCTCCGTTTCAAAACCTTCCATAGGGCACGTGTCTATTTCAAGTTCGGCCGCAATGGTCATCACGTTTCCAAGTGCCAAGTATACCTGATTCGCTGTCCAAGCTTCCTTTTCCGCATCACTGAGCTGCATGAGTTTCGACTTCATAAAATCAGAATAACCTTTCAAGTCTTTTTCAGCAATACCCCTAGTATTTTCGACACTTTTTAAGTAATCGTCTACCAAATCTTCTTCAAATATAGTTTTGTTCGTAAAAACGATGAGATGGGACGCATCCGTTATTTGTGATTGTCCCCAGGATACCGGTTTCAGCTTTTTCCGAATTTCCTTAATTTTCTACAACAAGAACGTGATAAGGTTGTAGGCCATAAGAAGAAGCGCTCAATCTGGTCGCCTCTAAAAGGGTATTCAAATTTTCCTTCTCAATTTTTTTAGAGCTATCAAATTTTTTAGTGGCATAGCGCCAGTTTAGCTTATCAATTATCTTGTTCATTTGTTGTCTTAGAATTTATCTAATAATCTGTTCAACTCCGAAAGCTCCGTTTCTGAAAAATTACTTAAAACCTGTTCTTCCGTTTCAAATAGTATGCCATCTATCTGATTTAAAAAATCCAGTCCTTTTTTGGTTATACTTATTTCAACCTTTCTCCTATTTTCCGGACATACGTCCCTGTTTACATATTTCTTTAAGAGCAATTTGTCCACCAATCTCGTCGTATTGCTACTTTTGGTTACCATTCGTTCGTTAATAGTAGAGAGATTGGCGGGTTTCCCCTTTTGTCCCCTTAAGATTCTGAGCACATTAAATTGTTGAATGGAAATATCAAAGGGTTTCAGCACCAATGAAACCTGATCGTCAATTTTATTACAAACCAGGGACAGGTGAATTATAGTTCGCCTTTCCAAGGGTATTTTCTTGTGGGTTTTTATGATTTTCTCTACATTCATGTTTATACAACAATTGTATATACAAATGTATAATTATTAAATAGAACGAAAATGATTCTTCAAATTAAATTTTTGTTAAAAAAACGAGAATAGTGGATAAGCCCTAAAAGGCTGGATTTTTCTTTTACCCGACCCTAAAGGGTTGAAAAACCCTCAAGAACAGCCATATTTTAGAAAATTATTACCCTTTAGGGCTAGGGAAATATAATTTTCGGCTTAAAAAGGCTTATCCAAATATTCAGGTTAAAAAAGTAAAATGGTTCCATTTGACTGAAATCAATTATTTTTGAGATTATAATATTTAAAACTATGGCAGATTTATCACAGGAAGACTGGGAAGAACAATTATCCAAAGACGACAATGCATTTATACTTGATGTCAGGACACCAGAGGAAATAGAGGAGGGGTATATACCCAATGCAAAAAACATAGATATTTATTTGGGACAGGAATTTTTGGACGAACTTGAAAAATTGGACAAGTCCAAGAATTATTATGTGTATTGCAGGTCCGGTAACAGAAGTGGTCAAGCATGTGCCATTATGAACAGCATTGGTATTGCGAACA
>CAJQMW010000004.1 GCA_905479535.1 uncultured Maribacter sp.
ATGTTTTCTAAGTTCATGTAAGGTGCCAGCATATTCCTCAAAATGAACGGACTTGGCAGGATCTATTATTTTAATTTTATCAATGTCCAATTCCAAATTGAGTTGTTCAATCTTTTCTTGTATTAATTCCGGGTCTCCCAACAAAGTAATTTCAGCGGCATCAGCAACCATTAAATCCTTAGTGGCCTTTAAGATACGCTCGTCCAATCCTTCTGGCAGGACAATGTGCTTTTTTTGTGACCGTGCTCGCTGGAGCAGGTTGTATTGAAACATTCTTGGTGTTATCCCATTGGCCTTAAAGGTAATTAAGCGTTCGGCAAGTTCATCCTCGGGCACATATTTTGAAAAATCCTGTAAAGATGCTGTTATTTTCTTGGTGTTTTCGGCGTAGATTCGAGGTCTGATCGACCCAATCTTATTGGTAACCTCAAAAGTTCCCCCGTCTACGGAAATTATAGGCACAACCTCCGTAAGGCCTTCTATCAATTTGATTATGGAATCTTCCGGAACTAGTCCCCCCGTAAGTACTATACCGGACACCGTTGGATAATTTGATGATAAATTGGCCTGTAGTGCCCCAAGAATTATATCAGCACGGTCTCCCGGGGTAATGACCAACCCATCTTCCTTTAAATGAGTTAGGTAATTACGCAATTGCATGGCCCCCACACCAAAATGACTTGTCTGGTTATTTAAAAACGGTTCGCCGAAAAGTACTTTCCCTTTCAGTTCTTCCGCAATTTCTTTCATGGAAGGATTGCCCAAGATGGGGTTCATGGGAATTGCACTGATCAATACTTTTTTTGGCAAAAGTTTGCGTAGTCCATTGATTGCCAAGTTTAAGTTCTCTGGCTGTATTTTATTGGCGACCACCATCAAAACCTCTACGCCTTTATCCTTAAAAGAGTCATAGGCCAGATACATGTTACTTACAAATTCTTCCAAAGTCTTGCCAACACCACTTGCCAAAATTATGGTCGGGATGCCCAGGTTCTTTGCCATGAGTACGTTAATGTCCCACTCTATGATGGCCCCGTCCCCGGAAAAATCCGTTCCTTCTACCAGAACAAAATCAAACCGATCTTCAACGGCTTTGTATTTTTCAATTATCTTGTCCAGTACTTCGTCCTCTTTGTTCTGATTGTTCTTTTGTATCACCTGACTACGCGTAAAGGCGAAGGCCTCGTCATAATCCAGTTCTAAATTGAAATAGGAGATTATGGTACTGATGTGGTTATCTCGTTTCCCTTCTGGATAATCATCGATTATTGGGCGGAAATAACCTACCTTGGCCGCTTTGCCCAACAACAAACGCATAAGGCCCAAGGAGATGATGGATTTTCCACTGTTAGGTTCTGTGGTGGCAATATAAATGGCTTTGTTCATCTAGAATCTGGAATGTTCATTAAAAATATTGAAGTTAGAAAAATATAGGCAGCCTCACTAGTGGACGACCAAATATTGAACCTTTAAATTGCCGTAAACAGAAACAGGCACACTATTAGTATGTCTGTTTCCCTTAAAGGCGGGAAAAAAGTTAGTTGGGCCTTACTTTGTTTGTACCGAACATTTTCGCATGGTTTTTGAACCAAACTAAAATTTCTGTCTTCTTAGACTTTCAAATTTCCCCGATAATAAAAGTCTATGTTTTCAGTTAAAAAATCAATGAATTGTGATTATCCGTTTTCGTGCCAGTAGGTCGAGATTGATGATATTGGCAGTCCAAAGGACACCCCTAAAGTCCCCTCATGGGGACAATACCCACCAAAAAAAGCTCGCAGAACTGAAAATTTAATCTAAATAATTCCCCGACGGCTCTGCCTCCGATTTACCTCTCTTCCTGCATCCGACGAGCGTAGCGAGAGGAATGCACAAGGTCGGAACTGTATTTTCGCAGTTGCGTGTGAGGCAAAATATAATCCCGCACGTGCGGGACGGTTTTTGGTCCCTTTGGCCAAAATGAAACTGGCAAAATACCCCTATGGCTTGCCTTGGGGATAGTCAGTTTCAAGAAATTTTTTATTGGTAAAATACCGTACAATCATTATAGATTAAAATCGCTCTATTTAATGAAGTGATTTAAACTTTTTCTTTTACCTACGAATTTCGCATTTTGCGCCCTGATTTTGCCAGTTTTGAATACCGTAGCTATGGCTATGCTACTAAAAATTGACTTTATCAGTACACAAAAGCCTTCATTCTCGGTTCCAAACAAAAAGTTTAAATCGCTTCAATTCAAAAATAAATAGTTCCTTGTCATTTAAAAATGACCTTGATCAGTCAAATAGTTATTGTAAAGAATGCTGTTTTATCCGATCAAAAATTTTATCAACTTCTTCTTTTCTGCAAAGTTGGCTGCCTTTACGCATTGTAGCAGAAGCTCCGGCTGCAACACCGTACTGTACCATGGTTTTTGGAGTGTGCCCTTCCTGGACTTTCAATAGCATACCGGCTACCATGCTATCACCGGCACCTATACTGTTCCTCTCTTCAACGACAGGAGCCGGGACGTACTCCAGTGATTTAGGCGTGACCAACAATGCGCTGCGACAACCCAAGGAGACGGCCAATATTTTACAGGTATGGGTTTCCATAAAATCTTTGGCTATTTTTTCTATTGTTTTAAAGGTTACGAACTCTTTTTGGTAAAGACTTGCGAGTTCGGACAGATTGGGTTTGAATAAGAAGATGTCGTTCTTTACGGCATGTTTTAAAGCTTCCCCTTTAGTATCCAAAATAAGTTGTGCGTTTTTATCTTTTACAATCTCATCCAGCTTTAAATAATAATCATCAGGAATGCCAGAAGTCAATTTTCCACTAGCGACCAGAAAATCATTTGCTTTGAGGTTTTTTTCGACGAGATATAAACTCGCTTTCCATTCCTTTTGGGCTACTACAGGTCCTGGGGAGGCAAAGCGATAGTGTAGTGCCGTACTAGCATCCATAACAGAAAAATTTTCACGTGTCGCCCCACTTAACTCAACCACTTTTTGTGGAATATCTTCTTTGCCAAGTAATTCTTGCAGGTGTTCGCCCGTGCGGCCTCCCGCCAAAAAAACAGACAATGAGGCACCACCCAAATTTTTTATTGCACGGGAAACATTAATGCCTCCGCCCCCGGCATAATAGCGTGGTTCTGTACACCGTAGCTTACGGTGGGGCACTAAGTTTGCTATGGCAGTGTTTTTATCAACGACAGGATTTACCGTAAGCGTAATGATCGTTTTCATTTAATTAGGGTTTCCTCAGAAAGTAAATATGCAACAAAAAACTATTTTTCAGATTTTCAATATGCCCGTATACGCATTTTAAGCCATTTTAACGGTACTTTTCTCAAAGGCAGTGTTTTTTAGATTGCGGGAATTTCATATT
>CAJQMW010000005.1 GCA_905479535.1 uncultured Maribacter sp.
CTTCCTGCGCAAATAATCGGCCACACGAAACCTTGTTTCTTCCTGGGCCTGTTTGTTCTTCCGCTTCTTTACCTTTATTTTCATAGGATAAAGATAAGAAAACAACATGGATTAAGAACTAAATAATGCTCTAATTAATAACTAATTTTTTACGGTGCTGGCTACCCGTCTAGGTGATGACACATCTACAAAAAGTAGACAGAAATAATAGATAAAAAAAGCGGGATCAACATCCCGCTTTATCAATAAGTTTTTAGACTTTTTATTCTTCCAATTGAAGTTCGAAATCCTGTACAGTCTTATTTGCCACACTAATTTGTACATCTTCGGCAGTCTGACTGATATATCCTTCTTTTGCTACTTCTACGGTATAGCTCCCAGCTTCCAAGCCCATAATCATATATGCTCCATCCACATCGGTAAAAGTAGTAGTGTTTAGGATACCCTCAGTGAATACTTCCACTTGTACACCCTCCACTCCTACCGGTTCATCTTCTATCATCTCGGTTACAAAACCTGCCATGGTGCCTGCAGTAGACAAATTACTGGCCTTTATGACGGGCTTAAAGTTAAAACCTGTGATATTTTGCCTATTCCCTTTTGCTACAAATGATTTGCTTACGTCAAAATCCAGTAATAGATTGGACGATAAACCTCCGTTGACAACAATTTCGGGATTGATAAATATTTTGATTCCCGTTTGTTCTCCACTTGGTACTTTCAAATCGTAGGTTGTACCGTCTTTCATGACAATATTGACTCCCTTAACATAAACACGGACCAGGTCGTATGAACCAACAGGCACATCGATATCAATCATAGTCTGGGTTATGCCATTGGTAAGTTCTAACAAATTAACGTCAATCTCTTCTTCCATAAGCAAAATGAAAGGGCTCGTTTCCTCCGGTTCCATGATGACCTTGAGATTTCCATCCATAGTATCTTCATCTGGAAGATCACCTTTGTATCGCGCATCTATTTTGAAGACCGTAACATTAGCTTCGGCAACCAAATCATGGGGAAATGGCGCGTCGGTTAACCTAACCGCTAGCCTACCATAATCGTTTACATTCTCGTTTTCTTGTGTACAGCTCATAAAGAGTACACTGAAAGCAAGCAGAGCTATTGAAAAAAGATTGAATTTCATAAGTTTAAATTTTAAATTATCGTTTTAGGTTTAACATCTACCATAATGGCATACGTTCATATAACAACCAGAGGACGTTTTTTCCTGAATAAGATTTGAGATTTTCGATGAACTGCATCATTTGCGGCAGATTAATGATTGGCATATTAGGGATATCCGCCAGACGTTTAGCTGCATTCATTTTTGTCTTCTTATAAAAAGACAATGCCGGCGCATAAAATGGGCCAGCATCTCCAGTGCTTTATACGTTAGTCCTATAACGCTCACACTCCTAAAAAAACTATCTTCTAGCGTGTCTGGTATGAGGTAAGTTCCTTTTCCGATAGACGATAATATACTTGTCCTGTAATATCATCGAGGGCATAAACAGGTTCACGATCTTTACCCAAATTTATCTCACCTTCTACCTCCCCCGTTATTTTACTTACTTTTAAAAGAACAATATCTTTCTCTTTCTTAGACATAATGAACATAAAATCCCGACCTGCTTTTGTAGCCTTTAATCTGGCGCTAGCTTGTTTAAAGGCATTTACGGCATAGCTAGATGCTACATTTCCCAATTCGCCGTAGGCATTGCCTAGTTGGTTAACAAATTCTCCTGCCACAGCACTTTCTTGACTAATTTCATTTTGAGCCGCCGCCATGGCACCAGATATATAATAAGAGCTCGCACCTATATAGGCTGCCCTTACCGACGAGGCGTATAAGAGGGCTCTTTTCCAACCAGACTCCTTGGGTGCGTCATAATACTTCTTGAAACTTAAGGTACCATCAAAATTATATTTTGCCACATTTTGGTCCGAATGTATAAAAATACCATTCTTCATAATTTCCAATTGCTTTGGACTTTCCTTTCCCTGAAATCTCAACTCAATTTTTGATAGGTCGCTCAGTTCCTCCGTATCCATATTTATCTTTTTAATTAATCCGGATTTGTGGTCATAAGCATAAATTATACCCTCTTGTTCCGCTGTAAGACTAGGGCTGGTCTGTATGCTTCTATCCCACTTTAGAGTTCCGGAAGTTGGGTCCAAAATATTCATGGTTGCTGTAGTAAGGTATAATATGGAATTTTTAAGTGGAACTATCCCTAATACGGTGCCATCAACTTTTACCGGCTTATCAAACGTTATTTCGCCTGTGTTGGGATCAAGGAAATTAAGGAAATCCTTATTGGCGGTACGGGACACTAAAAGAATGCCATTACCAGAATCCAAATAATCATAAACACCACCTTTAATGGCAATGCCACGACCTTTCTTTCCCCATTTGCCTTCACGTGTGTGATAATCAAAAAGGTTTATTTTGGTCCTATTACCATCATCCGGTAATACCAATAGCCCGTCGTTGAAAAAAAGAACATGCCCTAGTGCGCCATTTACCGACAATTCATCGTGCCAAACCAAGCTGCCATCATTGATGCTATAAGCATTATAGTTATTGGTGTAGTTAATAGTTGTATACATTAAAAATAAATAAATAACAAT
>CAJQMW010000006.1 GCA_905479535.1 uncultured Maribacter sp.
GCGCTATTTCGTTCTTGGGATACGGGTTTTTAAATGATTGATTTACATCATCAGCCACATGATACTTTTCAATACTTTCCTCGAATATCTTAAATGCAAAATCACTGAACATATGACGGTTTTTTACAAAGATACCCCGAATTATGAAATCATTAGTTTAGATAGAAATACTACGAGTGGTAAAAAAATACTCAACATCAATATCACCTCAAGTAGATTTTCCTTTTTTATGGATTCTATGTAATTGGTTACAAATATTACCGAGGGGAAGAAAGTGATCATAATCGCAAATGTGGTATCCGTGGATACTAAAATATTTACGGCCAAACCAATTACAAAAGAAAGTGCTACCAAACGCATGGTTACAATTTTACCGACACCGGCCTTTCCCAATCTTAAAAATGCCGCAAATGCCAGTAGGATATTTATTATTACGTAAAGCGTCAACTTAATACTAGACCACCATTTTGAAGGATAAAGGGCCTTTAGATCAATAGAAAATTGGTAATGAGCCAGAAAAAAATCAACCTGTCCAATTAGAGTCAGCACGCCTAACAGCAGTAGAAAAAAGCAAAAAACCGCTGAAAAAACTACCAACCAATTTCTTATGTTCTTGGGGTCATAAATATATATGGCGGCAAATACCAAAATAATATAGAGGACAGCCCAATCATAGAAAAGACTGGAAATCATTATCCAGAGTGCAGCATCAAAAATTTTGAGCTTACTATTTTTAAGCGATTTTATACTTAATAGTCTTCTAGTGGCAAGCAATAAGAAAAAAGTGCAGAGTATGGTATTCGTATCATCCAGGGTTTCTGGAAAGACGACTACCAAAAGGGTAAAGAACAACATGGCAAAGGAATTGGTGCCGGTAAGCTTATTCCTTTTCACTACAAAATCGACCACGAAAACACTAAAAAGTAAAATGCCGGAAACTATGGTCCCGACCAGAACTTGCGAAGCTCCCAAATCTTTTTGCAACAGGTAATACTGCACACACCAGTAAAAAAGAAACAAAAAACCTAACAAGATTATAAAATTTATAGGTTTTGTTTTCCCAAAAATGCTTGAAATCATCTATGATTTTTATATTTTTGTGCTGTAAATATAGGAATTAGATGAAGTCATTTTTTGAAGGTATAGAGGATTTATTCGTGAACGTGCTTTTTGCGCCGTTCGATTTTTTGAGATTTGTCGAAAGCTGGGCGCTTTCAAATATTCTTAATTGGGTTTTTATGCTAATCGGCCTTGTTGCGTTCGTATACTGGATGTTGCAATTAAAAAAGTATAACGACAATGGCGAAGAAGATAAGTCTATCACTTCACATTCCTACTTGTAGAAGCCCCCTCTAGCTCCCCCAAAAGGGGAGAATCTTTACTCTGTAGCATATGTTTTGTGATATTTTCATTTATTTAGATGATACTACAGGTCAAACCCAATGTCCTTTCGATAATTCATACCCTCAAACGACAGTTTTTCTACGTTTTTATAGGAGGTCTTCAGGGCTTCCTTAAAGTCTTTTCCAAAAGAGGTTATGGCCATTACCCTTCCACCGTTCGTGATTACTTGACCTTCCGTACTAAGAGTGGTGCCTGCATGAAATACTAAAGAATCAGTTATATTATCTATACCGTGTATCTGTTTGCCTTTAGCGTAAGATCCGGGATATCCACCGGATACCGTCATGACCGTGGCTGCCGTTCTTTCGTCCAAGTCTAAAGTTATGGTATCCAAAGTCTGATTCCCGATGGCTTTAAAAATCTCTACCAAATCGTTTTTAATCCTCGGAATTACTACTTCTGTCTCCGGATCGCCTAATCGAACGTTATACTCAATTACCTTGGGATCGTTCCCAACTTTGATCAACCCGATAAAAATAAATCCCTTATATGGCAAATTATCCATTTTAAGGCCCTCTACGGTAGGCTTCACAATTTGCTCTTCTATCTTATCCATAAACTCCTTATCAGCGAAAGGAACGGGGGAAATAGCCCCCATACCGCCAGTATTCAGTCCAGTATCTCCCTCACCTATACGCTTGTAGTCTTTGGCGGTAGGCAGTACTTTATAATTTTTTCCATCAGTAAGTACAAAAACACTAAGCTCTATCCCGTCCAAGAATTCCTCTATGACCACGGTAGTACTGGCATTACCGAATTTTTCTTCCAACAACATTGAGTCGAGCTCCGTTATTGCTTCTTGAAGCGTATTTAAAATCACCACTCCTTTACCGGCCGCCAATCCGTCTGCCTTAAGTACGTAAGGCGGTTCTAAAGTTGTTAGAAATTCGTATCCCCTTTCGATGGTGCGCGCCGTAAAACTTTCGTAGCGCGCCGTGGGGATTTGATGACGCATCATGAATTCTTTTGCAAATTCCTTACTCCCCTCCAGCATTGCCGCCTTTTTTTGTGGTCCGATTACAGGAATATGCTTCAATTCCGAATCGGCTAGAAAGAAATCGTGAATACCGTTCACCAACGGATCTTCGGGACCAACAACGACCATTTGAATCCGTTCCCCTAGAACTAATTCTTTGATGCTTTGAAAGTCTTTTACACCAATAGGTATATTATGACCAATTCTTGAAGTTCCTCCATTGCCCGGGGCAATAAAGAGTTTGTTAGGCATAGGGCTCCTATTTAATTTCCATGCTAGGGCGTGCTCTCTACCTCCAGAACCTAAAATAAGAATATTCATTTTCGGAATTTTATATAATATTGATGCAATTGAAGATTTAAACTTTGGATTGCGTGAAATTACGATGCTCTTTTCGTTGTAACTCCTTTGGAGAAAGGGATTTGAAATAATCGTATACGATTTTGAGTCCGTCGGAGCGTTTTACTTTTGGCTCCCAGCCTAAAATTTCTTTGGCCTTTGTAATGTCCGGTTGTCTTTGTAACGGATCATCTTTAGGTAAAGGTTGATATATAATCTTCTGATTTGTTCCTGTTAGCGCGATTATCTCCTCGGCAAACTCTTTTATGGTAGTTTCGTGGGGATTCCCAATATTTATAGGTTCTGGATAATCGCTAAATAATAATCGGTATATTCCTTCCACCTGATCATCTATATAACAGAAAGAACGTGTCTGGGATCCATCCCCAAAAACTGTTAAATCCTCTCCTCGCAGCGCTTGACCCATAAAAGCAGGAACCACGCGCCCATCATTAAGGCGCATACGTGTACCATACGTATTAAAAATACGCACGATTCTAGTTTCCAACCCGAGATGACGATGGTAGGCCATAGTAATGGATTCCATAAATCGCTTAGCCTCGTCATACACCCCTCTGGGGCCTACGGGGCTAACATTGCCGTAATATTCCTCATTTTGAGGATGTACCAACGGATCACCGTAAACTTCGGAAGTGGAAGCCACCAATATTCTTGCCTTTTTTTCCATTGCAAGGCCAAGCAAGTTCAACGTTCCCAAGGAGCCTACCTTAAGGGTTTCAATGGGTATTTTTAAATAGTCGATTGGACTTGCGGG
>CAJQMW010000007.1 GCA_905479535.1 uncultured Maribacter sp.
GGGCAGGGGTATCGGCCCCAATTTAGAGGCGGTCGATGTCCTACTCGTTTTGCAGAATAAGGAGAATGCGCCACAAGACCTTAAAGAACGGGCGTTATTGTTGGCAGGGCATCTCTTGGAACTATCCGAAAAAGTGGCGCCCGAAAAAGGCCTAGAAATAGCGAAAGAACTGCTGGAAAGTGGAAAGGCCTACGCCAAATTTGAGGCTATTTGTAGAGCTCAAGGAAGATTTTCAAAAACCTATGTTGCCCCTTACCAATTTGAGATGCATGCCCCTAAACGTGGGACGGTCAAAAAAATAAACAATCGAAAGATTGCAAAACTCGCAAAACTATCGGGAGCGCCACAGTCCAAATTGGCGGGCATTTCGATGAATGTACGCTTGGACGATGAGATAGAAAAGGGGGAGTTACTCTATAGACTCCATGCCGAAACAACCGGGGAATTGAACTATGCCTTGGAATACTATGAGAACCATGATGATATTATCGAAATCGAATAATGTATGGTAGAGAAAGATAAAATATTGATAATCGGAGGGTACGGTACCGTTGGATCTATTGTCTCGCGACAGCTTGCGTTGCGATATCCTTCAAAAATCATCGTCGGAGGCAGAAACAAGGATAAGGCCCAAATGCTTATTGAACAAAATGGACTTAGTGCCAAGGCCATATATTTAGATGTTGAGAAAGAAAGGTTTGATGAGGTAGATTTCAATGAAATACATACTGCTGTAAGTTGTATAGAAACCATGAATCTTTTTTTCATATTGGAATGTATCCAGTTCAATATCAATTATACCGAGGTGGGTGCTTCTTTCGACGTTCATAAACGATTTTTTGAACTATCGGATTACATCGACAATTCCGATTGTTTGGTTATTCCCAGTGTTGGACTGGTGCCAGGCCTGTCCAACATATTGGCATTCAACGGAGCTAAGCAATTTTCCGAAATAGAAGAAATACATACCTATGTGATGCTAGGCCTTGGAGAATCACACGGTATTGATTCCGTTAGGTGGATGTTGGAAAAAGCTAATAGTTCCTTCAAAATAAAGACAAAAGAGGGCAGTGTTGTTGTGAAAGGTTTTACCCATCCTAGATCGACCCGCTTATTGAACGAACAAGGGGAACGGACTTTCTATTTTTTCGATTTCTCGGACCATCACACCATTCCACTTCTTGTGGATACCAAGGCCATAGATACCCGCATTGGTTTCGATTCCAGGGCGATTACATATTTGTTTTATCTACTTCAGAAAATCGGTTTTTTGAAATGGTATAAAAATCTAGGTCCAAAAAGACTTAAAAAGGTTCTGGATTTCATCCGGATGGGTTCGGAACGGTTTGGACTACAAATAGAGATTAATGGAAAAGACAGTTTAGGGATGCAATCCAGTATAAAGTATTTGGCGACAGGAGAAAACGAAGCCATGGCAACTGCAACGGTTACTTCATACGCCGCAGAACTAATGTACTTGAATAAAACCCAAAAGGGATTGAAACACATTGAGGAAGTTTGTGATCTTGATGAATTGAAGGGCTATCTGGAAAAACATAATATTAGAATTTTAAATACTAGAGGTAATGAAAACGATACTGTTCAGCCTTCCGGGCAACCAGGAACTTACGGCACAACTGGCTAAAAAGATGAACGCCGAGATCGGGGAGTGCCAGTTGCGCAAATTTCCCGACGGCGAATCCTATACCCGCATCCTTTCCGATGTGAAAGGGAAATGTGTGGTAATGGTCTGTACCCTGCACGAACCCGATGAAAAGCTGTTGCCGCTCTACTTTTTAAGCCATACGGCGAAGTCCCTAGGAGCCATGTGCACCTGTTTGGTGGCACCCTATTTGGCCTATATGCGTCAGGACAAAGTGTTTCACGAAGGCGAGGGGGTTACGTCCACCTATTTCGGAAAATTGATCTCGGGCTTTGCAGATAGCCTCACGACCGTAGATCCCCATTTGCATCGCATAAGTGCCTTGGGCCAGGTATACGATATTCCGAACAGGGTCATCCATGCCGCGGATGCCATCTCCAAATACATCAAGGAAAACATACAGAACGCTGTACTTATCGGGCCTGATTCCGAAAGCGAGCAATGGGTCTCCGATGTGGCGAAAAAAGCAGGGGTCCCGTTTACCGTATTGCAAAAGGTTCGCCATGGCGACCGTGATGTTGAAGTTTCCGTACCCGATGTGGAAAAATATAAAGAATACACCCCGGTCTTGGTGGATGATATTATATCTACGGCCCGGACGATGATAGAAACCGCGGAACATTTGAAGAATGCCGGAATGAAACCGGCAATATGCATCGGTATCCATGCCGTTTTCTCCGGAAATGCCTATCAAGACCTTTGGGACGCCCATGTAGGGAACATCGTTACATGCAATACCGTTCCACATCGATCCAACGGCATTGACCTAAGCGATATCATTGCCAAGGAAGTAACAGAACTGATGCACCATACATGAAAAGAACCATTTACATATTCACCGTTTTATTGTCATCCTTTTTAGCCCAGGCACAAGAAGAAATGCTCATAGGCCAACTCGTGGACAGATCGGTGGTAAGGGAAAATTATGACGAAAATGGGGTTTTTCTGAACAAGCAAACCTTTCGGGCGGGAGAACTAAAAAAATCGAATGGCTACTATGAAGTTGAAGTGGTCACCGAACTTTTCGATAGAAACGTGAAATCCACGGATAAATATTCCACCAACTATCGATGTCGGCCCGAAGCATTGAGTGTAATGGTAATGGCCTTTCCCTTTTCCAATCCCAAATCGAGGGAAACCGAAATCAATACCAACTCCAAGAATTTCAAGGAGCTGTACGATTTGGATAATCTGGAAGATGTTGAACTGGAAATGAGTTTCGATTCAGGGTTGCTGGACTTCTTTGGCTCCAAAAGCGAGATCAAAATTTACGATCGGATTTTAGAGTCCAATGGAAATGGTAAAAGCATCAGGTCAAAGATCAATATTAAGGCCTATGCGTGGGGAATTCGCATTAAGCAACTCAACTATACCGTCAATGAAAAAATAAACGGTAAAGGCTTATTGACCTTTCAGAAATTTATAGAGGAAGACAACAGTTATTTTACAATGACCTATAAATAAAACGAAAATGAACAGCTACGACACGCTTTCAGAAGCGATAAACGGTTTACAGGGTAAAGGTTACACATACGATTTTAACCTAAAACCAGAATGTCTGGAGTGTGCCTCACTAAAAATTGAAATACACCCAGAAGATTTTGAAGTGGATAAAACCTATCGCTTTGAAGGCATGAGCAGTACCGATGACAATAGTGTTTTATATGCCATTTCATCCAAAAACGGGATCAAGGGCCTTTTGGTGGATGCCTACGGGGTCTATGCCGAAAACATTTCGGAAACAATGAGAAAAAAATTACGGTAAAATAATAAAGAATGATACATCTAAAAACAATTTCGACACAACCACCTTCCGGAATCTCAAAAAAAGAGGGCAAAAAAGGATTGGTGCAATATCGCAACGAACTTTTTGAACTCCAAAATAAATTTTATGCAGATGGCCGTTTTGGTTTGCTCATCATTTTACAGGGTATGGATACGTCTGGTAAAGACGGCACCATACGCCATGCCCTCAGCGGGATGAACCCACAAGGCGTACAAGTAAAATCATTTAAAAAACCTACGGAGGAAGAACTAAAACACGATTTTTTATGGCGGGTTTATCCGCACATGCCGCAAAAAGGAACGATACAAGTATTTAATCGATCGTATTATGAGGACATCCTTGTTCCCAAGGTCCTGAACTCCGTATCGGAAGAGATACTGATGCATCGGTGTCAATTGTTAAAATACTTGGAACAGCATTTAAGGCAAAACAACATCCATGTCCTGAAATTTTTTCTGCACATCTCTAGGGAAGAACAACGGGAACGTATAAAAGAAAGGCTTATCAAGCCCCATAAACGCTGGAAGTACAGTGCCGAGGACGAAAAGGCGGCGAACCAGTGGGATGCCTACCAAAATGCGTACAATATAGCAATAAACAACTGCGATGACCCACCTTGGCATATTGTGCCGGCAGATAAACGGTGGTACCGTAATTATAGCGTTGCCAAAATTGTGACAGAACACCTTAAAAAACATAATTTAACATATCCTAACACCCAAAAATAGAATACGATGAAAAATCATGAAGATCACAAAAAAGAAGAGACGGACCACTCCAAGATGGACCACTCAAAAATGAAAGACCCAAAATCGGCACAGGCCCATAAAGGCAAGGACCACAAAGATTCCAAGGGCCAGGGCGATCAGGCCACGATGTCGGAAAAAATGGCCTACGAAATGGGTCATGACGGCCAGGATATGGCGGCTATTGTTCGCGATTTACGTAACCGTTTTTGGATCTGCCTTATTTTCACGATCCCGATCTTTATCTACTCCCCGATGGGAGGGTTCTTTACACCGCCGAAACCACCGTTTGGGCTGGACCTGAACCTATGGCTTTTCATCTTGGGAAGTGCCGCAGTACTTTATCCAAGTTGGCCGTTCTTCGTCTCCGCCTGGCGTGCCCTAAAAAATGGCACCTTTGGCATGGCAGTGCTGATAGTCCTGAGCGTAGGGACGGGTTATATCTTCAGCATCATCAGTATATTCTTTCTGGAGGGAGGCGACCAGTTCTTTGAGGCCATAGCCGTTCTGTTGGTTTTTATCCTGCTTGGCCATTGGTTAGAAATGCGTGCCCGTGCAGGAGCATCTTCGGCTATAAAGGCTTTAATGGATCTCACGCCTGCAATGGCATCGGTTATTCGCAACGGTAATGAGATAGAAGTCCCGACGG
Source organism: uncultured Maribacter sp. (assembly GCA_905479535.1). Taxonomy (GTDB): domain Bacteria; phylum Bacteroidota; class Bacteroidia; order Flavobacteriales; family Flavobacteriaceae; genus Maribacter. The sequence goes on from CAJQMW010000007.1 coordinate 4,845, forward strand.
CTGAAGTTTTGCAAGACGAGATTGTTGTAATGCGACCAGGTGCAAAGATTCCTGTTGATGGAACAGTGGAAAGCGGCGAATCGTTAGTTGACGAGTCTATGCTCACAGGAGAGTCGATGCCCGTTAAAAAAGGGCCTGGTGACACGGTCATCGGTGCAACCATTAACAAGACCGGTAGCTTTCGATACAAAGCGACGAAAGTTGGAGCGGACTCGGCACTGGCACAGATTGTAAAACTGGTACAGGAGGCCCAGAACTCTAAGGCACCAGCGCAACTATTGGCGGATAAAGCAGCACAATTACTGGTGATTGCCGCAATCGTTATTGGCCTTGCAACCTTTTCGGTTTGGTTTTGGTGGATTGGGGAACCGTTAATGTTTGCATTGACCCTGACCATTACAGTATTCGTAATTGCCTGTCCCGACGCTCTGGGTCTTGCAACGCCAATGGCAGTCATGGTTAGCACTGGGCTGGGTGCCAAGAACGGTATTCTGTTCAAGAATGCATCGGCACTCGAAGATGCTACAAAATTGAACGTCATTGTCTGCGACAAGACTGGTACACTTACTGTTGGCCAACCGGAGGTTGTGGAAATCGTTACCGCAAAAGGCATTTCTGAGGATCAATTGCTTACTGCCGCCGCTGCCGTAGAGCAGGGATCGGATCATCCGCTAGCACAAGCAATACTGCGCAAGGCAGAAAACCTTACAGTAAAAGCACCAACAAAATTTGAAAGCCTTGACGGTATGGGTGCACGTGCAGAGACTGATGCGGGAACGGTATTTCTTGGCAATCGTTTGTTAATGGACACCCAGAAGCTCTCACTTGATGGCCTTGAAAGTGAGGCCACTAGAATGCAAGAAGGTGGTCGCACCGCTGTGCACGTAGCCCTCGCAGGTCGCGTAATAGGACTTATTGCTATAGCTGATGCCATACGACCTTCATCCAAGGCCATGGTAGAAAAACTACATAAGCGAGGTATTGAAGTGGTCATGCTTACAGGAGACAATGAAGCGACGGCAAGACGAATCGCCAAGGATCTTGGGATAGATAACGTCATGGCCGATGTGCTACCAGCCCAAAAAGCTGAGAAAGTGAAAGAGTTACAGGCGCAGGGCAAAAAAGTGGGCATGGTCGGAGACGGCGTTAACGATGCTCCCGCACTAACGCAGGCCGAAGTAGGTTTTGCTATTGGCGCCGGTACCGATGTCGCCATGGAAAGCGCAGATGTTGTTCTTATGAAAAGCGACCCTTATGATATCGTGGGTGCCATAGAGCTCTCCCGTGCCACTGTGCGCAAGATGCACCAGAATCTTTGGTGGGCCGTAGGCTACAATGTATTGGCATTTCCGCTTGCTGCAGGAGTTTTTTTTCCTTTTGTGTTGAGTCCCGAGGTCGCAGCACTTTCAATGTCTGGTAGCACCCTAATTGTAGCTGTCAATGCCTTATTACTGAAGTTCATCAAACTGGAAGGCATTCA
>CAJQMW010000008.1 GCA_905479535.1 uncultured Maribacter sp.
TCTCTGGCCATATTCAAAAAAAGAAATAGAATTGGATGTTTTGGTCAAAGAAGATTTAAGGTCATTTATGCTTAGCCCATCTAATTGACCGTTTTCCTCCAAATCATTTATGCCGTCTCTTAGTTCCGTCTTTTTTTTCATCAGGAGGTTATTTAGGCGGGCAACAGAGGAAACACCTTTGTAGGTCTTTTTTACATCACGACTCTTTTCATTCCAGAATTCGGGAGGGACAGCAAAACCCGTGGATATGGCAATGGTTTTACGATGATGGCTTAATCTGAAAATAATGGGACAAGTGCCATTTTTGCGTTTACGTCTTGTGTCCATCGAGAGCGTGATGTTTGTTTTCATATTTTAAAGATACAAAAATTTGCACTCAATTTGCACTCAAAACGATGTTTAATATGGTCTTATATGAATTCATTTGAAATTTATTTTTCTGAAAAACAGTCTTTTATGTAATTTTAGTATTGTATAAATACAATAATCCTGTGCCTGGCAGGCAAGAGGTCACCGGTTCGACTCCGGTATTCTCCACAAGCAGTTAAAAAGCCATACTCTTTAAGTATGGCTTTTATTTTCTCAACTTTTGGTTAGTTTTTTACTCAGCTCTTCCAATGAAACTCCTTTCGTTTCCGGCATCATAAAATGGACCCACAGGAGTTGTAGCACCATCATAAATGCAAAGAACAAAAATACGGTTCCAGCTCCTATGGTGGAGAACAAGAAGGGAACGGTGGCGGGTATGGCCGCGGCCAAAATCCAATGTACTGAGCATCCAAATGCTTGACCATTACCACGAAGGTGGTTCGGAAATATCTCGGAAATAAAAACCCAAATAACAGACCCTTGACCAATGGCATGGGAGGCTATGAACAAAAATAGAAAAATTGGAACGGCTATGCCCTCCCATTCCAAAAAGAAGGCAAAGGCCACCAAAGAGAGAGAAACAATATATCCGATAGATCCAATATACATTAATTGTTTACGGCCTAACCGGTCGATTAGATTAATACCTAAAAGTGTAAATAGCATATTGGTCACTCCAATTCCAACACTACTTAAAAGGGCGGTACTCTGTCCGAGACCTGCTTCTTCAAAAATACGAGGAGCATAGTATAAGAAGGCGTTGATACCTGACACCTGATTAAAGAAGGCAATAAGAAACGCCAGAATCAACGGAAATCTATATTTTTTCATAAAAATCGATTCCCCAGTAACAGTATTTTTATCATCCCGTTGAATGAGGTCAATGGTTTTATTTACATCTTGAGTAGGGTCTATGAGTAAGAGTACCTTTTTTGCTTCTTCAATTCTATTTTGTGTAATCAACCATCGTGGACTCTTAGGAACGGTCAATACAAACAAAGTATATATAATTGCAGGGATGCCCTCTACGCCGACCATCCATCGCCAAGAATTTTCACCCAACCCGCTAAGCATATAATTGGAAAGAAAGGCGATAAGTATACCAAAAACGAGGCTAAACTGATAGAAGCCTACTAGTTTCCCTCTTTTGTCTGCTGGAGAAATCTCGGAAATATATGCAGGTGCCGCAATTGTGGAGACCCCGACCCCGATACCTCCTAAAAACCTAAAAATTGCAAAGGTGATCGGGTCGTTGGAAAATGCTGACCCAAAAGCAGAAACACTAAAAAGAATACCAATCCAAATTAAGGTATTTTTTCTACCAAATTTGTTCGTAGGATATCCGGCGAACAAGGCACCAAGAACGGTACCCCATAAAGCCCCGGAAATTACCACCCAACCATGAAAGGAATCGGAACTATCCCATAATGCCTGTAATTGCTTATCCGCCCCTGAGATGACAACAGTATCAAAACCAAATAAAAAGCCGGCTAATGCAACGGTAATGGACCAAACAAGTATTCTGTTCATTGCAAAAATTTAGTAAGAGCTAAATATAACAAATCAAAACCGTTAAATCTTGTTCTTTATCAGCTACATTAAATTCCTATAAATGTTAACTTGTTACAGATATAAAATATACTATGAGAGACTTAGAAAATAAAGTAGCCTACATTACCGGGGGGACAAAGGGAATTGGTTTCGGAGTTGCCCAAACGTTAATAAAACATGGAATGAGAGTGGCAATCAGCGGAAGGTCGCAAAAAAGCGTAGATAGCGCTTTAAAAGATTTTAATAATGATTCGGTTTTGGGAATTGTATCCGATGTTTCTCAAATAGAGGACGAGAAGAAGGCCATTGCTAAAATTTTGGACAAATGGGGCCAATTAGATGTTGTGTTGGCCAATGCAGGTGTCGGCCATTTCGCAGCTATCGATGAAATGACCGACAGTGCCTGGCACCGCATGATAGATACCAATCTAAACGGTGTATTTCATACACTCAAAGCATCCGTAGAAGCACTTAAAAAATCCAAAGGCTACTACATTACATTAGCAAGTTTGGCTGGGACTAACTTCTTCGCTACCGGAGCTGGATATAATGCCTCAAAATTCGGAGTAGTCGGTTTCACACAGGCGGCGATGTTAGATTTAAGAAAATATGACATTAAGGTTTC
>CAJQMW010000009.1 GCA_905479535.1 uncultured Maribacter sp.
GTTGGAGCGTTTTATGGAAGATTTAAGCGGAGTAAGTGCCAAAACCAAAGAAAAAATTATAAGGGAAGAGTTAGGAAACGAGGCTTTCTCCATACTTCAAGAATTTAAGTCGGCCATGGAGCAAAAGGGAGTACAGGCAAGAATTCCCTTTGTCTTAAACATTAAATAATGACTCTTAAAGATAAATTGCTTGCAAGGAAGATTTATTTGTATCTGGGTGCCCTTTTCATCACCTCTCTTGTTGTTTCCAATCTAATTTTCCAGAAGTTCTTTTATTGGCATCCTTTTGGTGATGTAACCTTGTTCGGGGCACCATTGTTTGAGATTTCGGTCGGTATTTTGCCCTATCCGGTTACCTTTTTGATTACGGATTTGATTTCTGAAATCTTCGGTAAAAAGAAAGCGAACCAAATTGTGGTAGCGGGGATTTTTGCTTCCTTCTTTTCACTTACCATAGTGTATACGGCCAACGCCGTTCCCGCAACGATTTGGTCTCCGGTTCAGGATAAATTGTTCACTTCCGTATTCGGAAATACGATAGTGGCCGTTTTTGCATCGATGATGGCCTATTTATTAGCGCAATTTGTGGATATTCAATTGTATCATTTCTGGAAAGACCTGACCAAGGGTAAATATCTATGGATACGGAATAATTTCTCCACATTTTCCTCGCAGCTCATAGACACGTTTACGGTTGTTCTTTTGCTCAGTTCGTTTGGGGAGATACCGTGGGACAAGTTTGTAGGGCTCGTAATCAGCGGATTCATATTTAAGATAATTATAGCATTTCTAGACACCCCTTTCCTTTATTTGTTCGTATATATGCTTAGAAAACGATTTAATTTGACGGTGGGCCAAGAAATAGACTTGGATGCATAATATAATCGTCAATTAACAGTTGTTAAGAAAAATCCGATGTAAACATGAAGAAGAGAATTTTACGAATAGCCGGGATTGTTGTTTTATTGATTATAGGAATCCTAGTCGCTGCGCCTTTTGTTTTAGAAGCGAAGATTGGGGAGTTGATCAAGAACAACGTAAACAACAACGTCAACGCAACACTGGATTTTAGCGATGCCGATTTAAGCCTAATCAAAAGTTTTCCGAACGCAGAAGTTCAGCTTTCCGGAGTTACTTTGATTAACAAGGCTCCTTTTGAAGGGGATACCTTGTTTGCGGCAGAAGACATGGAATTGGTGATGGGAATCGGGGAATTGTTCAAGGGACAGGGCGAGGCTATTGGAATACGAAAAATCCTTTTGGATGGCGCAAACTTGAACATCAAGATAAATAAGTCCGAGGATGCCAATTACGATATCACAAAGGAAGTGGAGGGTGAGACAACAACTAATGATACTTCCGATGGTTTCATGTTCAACCTGGAATCCTATGAGCTATTGAACGCTACGGTTAATTATAAGGATTTATCCTCTGGGATGGCACTTATGGTAGAGGAAATTCAGCATAATGGAACAGGGGATTTATCGTTGACCACATCGGAACTGGAAACGTATACAGAGGCATTGGTTAGTTTTGAAATGGACAGTACCAATTACTTGAACAAGAACAGAGTGAAGTTGAACGCTGTAATCGGTATCGATTTACTGGAAAATAAATACTCATTTTTAAAGAACGAGGCAACCGTCAACCAGCTTCCGTTGGTTTTCGATGGTTTTGTAAAGTTGAACGAAGAGAATCAAGAAGTAAATATTAGTTTTAAGACCCCATCATCTGATTTTAAAAACTTCTTGGCCGTAATCCCGGAGACTTATTCCAAGAATATTTCCAATGTAGAAACAACTGGGAATTTCGTCGTTGAAGGTAACTTTAACGGCATTGTTGATGAAGAACGTATTCCAAAATTCAATATCTCCATTAATTCGGAAAATGCTTCTTTCAAGTACCCTGATTTGCCCAAGGCCGTGCGGAATATATTTATCGATGTACTTGTAAGCAATGAAACCGGAATTGCAGAGGACACCTATGTGAATATCAATAGGGCTTCCTTTATGATCGATGAGGATAAATTCAATTTAACCTCAAAAATAACTGAGCTTATGGGCAACACTAAGGTGAACGCTAACGTAGATGGCAAAATGAACTTGGCCAACATCTCAAAGGCTTATCCCGTACCGGCAGATTTGGATCTGAAAGGGTTATTAACCGCTGACGTGACCACTGCTTTTGACATGGCTTCCATAGAAAGGAAGCAATACGAGAAGACCAATACTACCGGAAAAATGAGTGTAAGGGATTTTGAATACAAATCACCCGAAATACCGAATCCGGTAAAACTGAACGCCGTTGCTTTAACCTTCAATCCCAAAACCGTTACGTTGAACGAATTGAATGGTGCAACGGGAAAAACCGATTTTAATATAACTGGAAGCATTAATAACCTACTGGGTTTCATGTTCAATAATGAAAACGTAGAAGGAAATTTTGATTTGAAGTCGAACGTTTTTGCTTTGAACGATTTTATGGTAGCGGAGGACACAAATACAAATGGTGAAAAAACGCAAAGCGATGTAGCCATAAAATCCGAAGAGAGAATCAAGATTCCGTCTTTTTTGGATGCCAATATCAATGCATCTGCGAATACGGTGCTTTATGACAATATTACCCTTAAAGACGTTAAAGGGAACCTTAGGATTAAAGATGAGAAAGCTACGTTGAGCAATATGACTTCCTCCCTCTTTGATGGCAAGGTAGGTTTTAATGGGGAGGTTTCTACAAAGAACGAAACCCCTACGTTTGCGATGCGCTTGGCCATGGATCAACTTCAAATAGGGGAGACCTTTCAAGCCTTGGAGCTTTTTAGGGTGTTGGCACCCATTGCAAGGGTACTTAAGGGAAAGCTGTCTTCGGACATTGAGCTTTCCGGGAACCTAAGGGACGATTTTACACCGGACCTATTGAGTTTAAGCGGGAACATTTTAGCGGATATTCTTACCAGGGAAATAGATACGGAGCAAGCACCCATTCTGTCCGCTTTGGATAGTAAACTAGGTTTTTTGAACCTGGAGGAATTAAGTTTAAAAGAGCTGAAAACGAAACTATCTTTTGAGGATGGTCTGGTTTCTGTAAAGCCATTTACCATTAACTATAAGGACATCGCCATTAATATAGATGGTAGCCACACCTTTGACAGTAAAATGAACTATAAGGCCACTTTGGAAGTCCCGGCGAAATATTTGGGGAAAGATATAAATGCATTGATTGCCAGAATAGACGATACAGAACTTAATAACTTAACCATACCGGTAATTGCAAATATCGGTGGTGCGTATACCAGTCCGCAAGTAACCACGGATTTGACTTCCGGGGTGAAAAATTTGACCAATCAATTAATAGAAATCGAAAAGCAAAAACTGGTCAATAAAGGAAAGGACAAGGCAAAGGAGTTAATTGGCGGAATTCTTTCCGAGAATCAACAAAAAAGAGATTCTTCAAAAAAGGAGAATTCTGTAAAAGAGAATGCGAAGGATGTAATCGGTGGAATTTTGGGAGGCACCAAAACCAAAGACTCTACCATAACTAAAACGGATTCCGTTCCCGCTAAAAAAGAGGAAGACGTAGTCAAAGAAAAAGCAAAAGATATTCTAGGAGGGCTTCTAGGCAAAAAGAAAAAAACGGAAGCAGCGGTCAAAAAAGATTCGGCTAACCAACGGTGAGCCCAACATAATAGCCCTCGTTCCCCCTAATGTTGAAGACCGTGTCGTCTTCAAAGATGAGGTATTGTCCTTTTATCCCTTTTAACTTGCCTTCGTACACCGGCGTTTTATCCAAATTCAAACTTTTTACTTTTTCTGGATAATGCAAAACGGGGAAATCAAGATTCGTTTCCGTATTGGATGCGATAAAATATTCCTTGGCCTCGTCCGGTATAAAAGGTTTCAATTTATTCCGCCAAGCTACCAAATCCTCGTCATCTACATCGTTGGTCAGCATCTTGCGCCAATTGGTTTTATCACCTACATGATCTTTAAGGGCCACCTCGGTAATCCCTGCCAGGTAACGGTTAGGGACTTCTACAATTTCAATGGCTTCGTGCGCCCCTTGGTCTATCCATCTGGTGGGCACTTGGGTCTTTCTGGTTACCCCTACTTTAACGTTGCTGGAATTGGCCAGATATACGATGTGGGGCTGTAACTGTACTTTCTTTTCATATGTCAGGTCCCTATCCTCTTTGTCCAAATGGGCGGTACTTAATTCCGGCCTCATAATCCAATCGCCTGCCGAAGGAATTTCAAAAAAGCAGTTTTTGCAGAAGCCTTGTCTGTATATGGGCCGGTCATTCTTACAGTTAAGGCATTGGAACTTTAAGAATTCAATTTTCAATTCTTTGTCCAGTACCTGATTTACATTTAGGAAATCTGATTCAAAGAGCATGTAGTATTGGATGGGCGTGCCAATCTCAGTTTGCATTTTTTTTAAAACGCCTTCATATTGCATAGGCAAATCTAATTAACTGTTCGATTTGAAATTGATGTGGATATAAACTATTTTTAGCCGTATAAAGATACCCAAAAATGCCGATTCCGCTTTTTAATTCAATAGCTTCTTGGTTGCTGAAAAAGCGCTATCATCAAATTGAACTTTTTCTAAAATACCCGGAAGAGGTCCAGGAAGAATTAATGTTGCAGCTTTTGGAGATTGCCGAGGATACTGAAATCGGAAGGCAGTACGAGTTTGAGTCCATTAATAATTATGAAACTTTTAGGGATAGAGTGCCTATTGTTTGCTATGAGGATATTGAAGCGATTATAGAGCGCAATAGAAGGGGCGAGCAAAATCTCTTTTGGCCTACCAATATTAAGCACTTTGCCAAAAGTAGCGGTACCACAAATGCCAAAAGCAAATTCATTCCAGTTAGTTCTGAAGCTTTGGAGGATTGCCATTACAAATCCGGTAAAGACTTGCTTTGTCTGTACTTGAACAATAATGAGAATTCACAGTTGTTTACGGGAAAAAGCCTCAGACTTGGTGGTAGTAAGAAATTATACGAGGACAATGGCTCCTTTTTCGGTGATCTCTCGGCCATACTTATAGATAACATGCCACTTTGGGCCGAGTTTAGTAGTACACCAAGTAATCGGGTTTCCCTAATGAGCGAATGGGAAAGTAAGCTAAAGGCTATAATAAATGAAAGTGTACAGGAAAATGTGACGAGTTTGGCGGGCGTACCTTCATGGATGCTAGTCTTGCTGAATAGTGTTTTGGAAGATACCGGAAAAGAAAGTGTTTTTGAGGTTTGGGAAAATTTAGAAGTCTATTTCCACGGAGGGGTCAATTTTAGTCCTTACAAAGAGCAATACAAGAATATACTTCCAAGAAAAAGTTTCAGATATTATGAAATCTACAATGCGTCCGAGGGTTTTTTTGCCATTCAGGATAGAAACGGAGCGGACGACCTTTTATTAATGTTGGATTATGGTATATTTTACGAATTTATTCCTATGGACCGGCATGGCACTGATATGCAGCAGGCCATTCCGTTATCCGAAGTGGAGGTAGGGAAGAACTATGCCATAATAATTACGACCAACTCGGGTCTTTGGCGTTATAAAATTGGGGACACCGTAAGGTTTACATCTAAAAAGCCCTATCGTATTAAGGTTACGGGACGCACCAAGCATCATATTAATGTTTTTGGAGAGGAGCTGATCATTGAAAATGCCGAGGAGGCCCTAAAGGCGGTCTGTAGAAAAGCCGGTGCGGAGATTAAGGATTATACTGCTGGACCCGTATTTATGAAGGGGAAAGAGAAAGGAGCGCACGAGTGGATAATAGAATTTAGAAAACCACCGGAGGACCTTCAATATTTCACGGAGTTTTTGGATAATGCGCTCAAAGCCTTAAATTCAGATTATGAAGCAAAACGTTACAATAATATAACTTTGACTATGCCTAAAGTTCATACGGCAAGGGAAAATCTTTTCTATGATTGGTTGAAGGCGAACGATAAACTAGGAGGTCAACATAAAATTCCACGACTCTCCAACAAACGGGAATACATTGAAGAACTGCTTCGGATGAACATGTAACTTTCTGTTAAAATTCCTTTGTTTATTGAATGACAATAACGCAGTCGTCCCAAACTGATGGATTTAAATATTGTTTCATAATCCAAAAGCACATTATTCTCATAATGATTACCTGATTGGATATAGAACATATTCAGTACATTTCATCGATTTCTTCATCAATCGGTTATTTGGAAAACGTATCATAATTGAAGAGAAAAGGGCTACATCGATGATTTGTAGCGACTAAACAAATAAATGATGGTTTCCGTCGTTAAAGAATGAACTTAGAGAAATATTTCTTAACCTAACCGATAAAAATCGTAGTCATGGCTAAAAAACTGGTAATAGTTTCTGACATGTGGGGAACTAAAAAAGGACTTTGGATTACTTCCTATTTAGGATACTTACAGCAATATTTTGACATTACTTTCTATGACAGTCAGCAACTGGCCAATTTGGATTTAGCAATTAATTCGGAAGAAAATATTCACAAGGCTTTCGTAGAAGGCGGTATTGATACGGCAGTAGCGCATTTGTTGAAAAAAGAAAAGAATTCCTGTTACTATCTAGGGTTCGGTATTGGCGGAACAATTATTTGGAACGCTGCAAAAAAAGGACTGCCTGTAAAATCCCTTTATGGTGTCTCTGCAATTAGAATACGCCTTGAGCAAGATAAACCATGCGCCCCTTTCACCTTACTTTATGGTGAGAACGATTCCGCTAGGCCAGACAATACTTGGGCTAGCAGTCTGGGTGTTGAAATGGAAATTTTTAAAAATTTCGGACACACTCTTTATACGGATGAAAAGGTAATCAAGAAAGTGTGTATGGATCTTTTGGGCCAAGTAACCCAAATGGTGCCTAAAGAAAAGAAGGTCGTATAGTTAAGATACCGCCTTAAGCTTTTTTATCGTCTCGTAAGATAGTTTGTTTTCTGCATAAGGCTTGGTCACCTTAAATTCCGTTTCATCATTACTGGGCATTTCGAACATGGCATCAGTGAAAATGGCTTCGCAAAGTGAACGCAATCCCCTTGCCCCCAATTTATATTCTATCGCCTTTTTTACGATGTAATCCAAAGCGTGATCGGTAATGGTAAAGGTTATACCATCCATTGCAAAAAGTTTTTCATACTGTTTTATAATGGCGTTCTTAGGCTCCGTAAGTATCGCTCTAAGCGTTTTTTCGTCTAACGGATTCATGTGGGTAAGGACCGGTAATCTTCCAATGATTTCAGGTATCAATCCAAACTCTTTTAAATCTTTGGGTATAATGTATTGTAACATGTTTGAATTATCCAACTGATCATCGGTTTTGGAAGCATTGTACCCCACCGCCTGCATATTCAATCTTTTTGTTATGGCACGTTCTATACCGTCAAAGGCACCACCGGCTATAAAAAGAATATTTTCAGTATTGACTTCAATGAATTTTTGATCTGGATGTTTTCTTCCTCCTTTTGGTGGAACGTTCACGACCGTACCTTCCAAAAGTTTTAGTAAGCCCTGTTGAACACCTTCGCCAGAAACATCCCGGGTAATTGAGGGATTATCACTCTTTCGCGCAATCTTGTCAATTTTATCGATGAAGACGATACCTCTTTCCGCTTTTTCTAAATTGTAATCCGCAGCTTGTAGCAAACGTGTTAAGATACTCTCCACGTCTTCCCCCACGTAACCAGCCTCCGTTAACACGGTAGCATCTACAATGGCCAAGGGTACGTTCAGCATTCTTGCCACGGTCTTGGCCATTAAGGTCTTTCCCGTTCCGGTCTGCCCCACCATTATTATATTGCTTTTCTGAATCTCTATATCATCCTCCTTGGAAGAAGGCTGTAAAAGTCTTTTGTAGTGATTGTATACAGCAACGGACATGACTTTCTTTGTGCGTTCCTGTCCAATGATATAAGTGTCTAGAAAAGACTTTATTTCCCTAGGTTTTTTGAGCACCAGCTCAGAGGAAAGGTCATTGGTTTTAGTCTGTCGTGATTCTTCGGCAACAATACCGTGCGCTTGTTCAATGCAGCGGTCACAGATGTGTGCATCAAGGCCTGCAATCAACAAATTTGTTTCTGGCTTCTTTCTTCCA
>CAJQMW010000010.1 GCA_905479535.1 uncultured Maribacter sp.
TTTATTGCACAAAGATTCCCAAAAGGATATGTTGCCAATACGGCTGCAGGCCTACGAGCGTATGGCATTATTTTTAGAACGTATGGCTCTACCGAGTTTAGTAGTACGTGTAGCACCACTAACAAAAGATAAATCGGCCTACGAGAATCAATTAATCAAAAGCATTGAAACCGAGTTTGACCATAATTTATCCCAGCAGATTTATATGACGGATGAATGTTGGAACATCATCAAAGCGGCCAAGAATGCCACAGTACAAATGATACGTAAAGCGGCAATGAGTGAAACAGAAACTGCCGACAAACTTAGGGAAGACATCTTAACCGAAACCATGGAAAAAGCTTCTCCTTCCGCTACCGCCCTGTCCTTCGTTAAAAAGGAAATTGGGGAACTCTGGTGATCAAACTCAAGTTCAAGTATCAAATTCAAATTCAAATAAGTTTATATGTTTAGGAGTTTATTTAGATAATTTTCCTAACTCCTAACTCCTAACTGCACTATTCATACTCATTGGGCTCAATAGGATTTGTCTCTTCATTTTTATTCTTTGCATACAAATAGCCCCTCTTCCACCAAAGTGTCATTTTGTCCTTGTCAAAAATCAAGGAATTCGTTGTTAGAATGGTTGGGGTGTAATATAAGTTGATGATGGCGTTATTCTGATTGGCTACAAGCTTTCCTATTCTTATATTTTGACTCTCTATTCGGTCCAGTATAAAACTCATCATCGTCGTGAGTAGTTCAAAAGGGTTTCTGGAAGGCATTCTATTGTAATAGGTTACCTCTGTATGCAATACTACTACATCAACTTCGGTTGCCCCGCGTCGTATGGCCTCCTCAATTGGGACGATACTCCCTAATCCGCCGTCCGCGTACTCGCATCCATTTTTTCGTACCAAACTCATAAAAGGCGTATAGTTGGAAGAAATCCAGACCCAATCGCAATAATCATCATAGGTGCAGTCCTTTAATGTCTTGTATTCCACCTGATTCAAGGAGAGGTTGGAGACCGTAATTACAACGTCAGGATTGCCTTCTTTCAACTGTTGGAATTCTTCCTTGGTAATGCTATTTTCAATAAGTTCCCTTAAATTCTCGCTCTCCCCAAACGTTTTTTTACCGCTCGCTAAATTTTTAAGAACGTTCCAGTGGTTAATCGAAATTTCATCAACACCGTACTTTTTTCGTATTAGAAAAGGGCAGTTATTGAAAATGCTCTTCTGGTTAACGTTTGAATAAATTCTCTTTATTTTATCAAGCTTTCCTAGGGCCAAATGGGAAATCAACAAGCTGCCGGTAGAGGTACCAACGAACAAATCGTATTTCTTTCCAGATTCTTGAATAAGGAACTGTGCAACGCCTCCGGCAAAAGCACCTTTACTACCTCCTCCTGAAATGACCAATGCACGCATTAATTCTTTAGTTTAGTATGGATATAACGCAAATCATCGTCTTTTAGTTCCTGAGCCAGTTTCTGAATCTTTAAGTAGTAGTTTGGATCTTCTAATAACTCATCAACTAAATTTCGGGCGAATTTTTTGAATTGCCAAGCGTGATGGTTCGTAGCCAGAATTAAATTAATCAGGCTTTCCTCATTGAAAGTAATAGCTTCTTTCAGGTAAAAAAAAGCATTTTGTCGTACTTCAAAAGAATATTCCGAGCCGGTATAAGAATTCAATTCTTCCAAATAATTTTGTGTATCTGATTCCTTATAATTCTCAGTAAGTATTGCCAAAATCAGCCACAGCATCCCAATATTCTTGTTAGGCAATCCAATGATACCTTTTGTCATTTCTAGATATGTGAACCGGTCTTCCGGATAGTACTGCCATAAATTAAATAAGGCCATTTCTTTGGTAATATAACTCCTATCGGAAAGTAAGGAGACCAACTGTTCTTTCGGTAGTATATCATTTAAACCTTTTTGGCTCAGCAATGATCGCCTTACGGGAACTGTATCCGATTGGAACGCTTTGTCTTGGACTTCGAAAGGTAAGGCTGACCTATATTTTTCGAGCATGCGTGTCTTTAGATGAATTGAATTGCTTTGGTTCCAATATTTTAAATAGTCAATATCCTCACTTTGAGCAGACTTCATTTCCGCTTCCAGTTTTAAAAATACCGCTATGGAAGTAGATTCTTGGCTTAATTCCTCAATCGCCACATTAATAGGAAATGAAGTGGATTCCAACCAATTTTTCTTAAAATCGGATAAATTTAAGCTACTGGCAAATTCCATCTCATTAATAAAATTTGTAACCGTTACATTCTTAAATTCATATTTTTTCAGGTAGTTTTTGATTCCAGTCTTAAACGCCCCATTACCTACCAATTCCCGAAGTATTACCAAGGCCCACGCACCCTTTTCATAAAAAGTAAGACTACTTGCCTTTGGGTCCAACAAGGACTGCCCTTCTCCCCTCTCCGAAATTTCCTGAAGTTGCTGGGCAGTCTTATATAGCTTCCAATAAAAATGGTCATCGCCAAATACCTCACGTTCTGCTAGATAGGCGTAATAAGTTGCAAAACCCTCATGTAGCCAATGATGTTCGCCGTCCTTTTCGGTTACCAGATTACCGAACCATTGGTGTGCCAATTCGTGAGCGTTCACGTTAACATAATTCTTATCGACAAAAGCGGTGGAATCGATAACGTACTGGTCCGAGAAAATCGTGGTTCCCGTATTTTCCATCCCTGCATATAGAAAATCCCGAACTGGAACTTGCTTGTAATTCTGCCATGGATACGCAACACCGATTTTCTTTTCCAAAAAATCAAAGATTTCCTTGGTGTAGCGGTATGTGGGTTCAACTTTCAGACTATCCTCTGGATAGAAATAATTTGTTATGGGAATTCCCGAATCCGAAATTAATTCTTGTTTATTATAATCACCAATGACAAAAGCTAGCAAATAGCTGCTCATTGGTTTTTGCATATCAAAACTCCAGGTGGTCTTTTTCTTATCTTCATTTTTATTGGTAAGTATACCGTTGGCAATAACCTCATGGCCATTGTTAGCGTTAATATTGAGGTCAAACTCCACCTTCTCCGTCATGTCATCAAAACTAGGCAGCCAATGACTCGTGTATTTGCCCTGACCTTGGGTCCAGATTTGTTCGTTTCCCTCAATAAAATCTGCCCAACCTAAAAAGTAAACGGTCTGTTTAGGTTCGCAAGAATATTGAATATTTAATTCGTAATTTTTCTTATTTTTGAATTCATTTCGAATGGAGATTGTTTTTCCATTATTAGTATAACCAATCGGTTTTCCATCAAGAAGGACTTTAGAAAATTGTAAATCCCGTGCATCCAGAAAAACAGCATCTACATCGGCCAATATTTGAAATTCATAAATAACAGTCCCTATTATCCTCTTTTCATCGGGAATCGGTTCTATAAAAATCTCAGCGTGAATAAAGTCTACCTTATCTTGATGCTGAGCACTTACATATACATTTAGCAGGAGGAAAATAACACCCAAGATTCGTTTCATAATTGTAAACAAGCAAAACACAGACCAAAGTTAGGGCTTTAGATTGTATGTTCTTTACCAACCTTACCTTGATGGAACTGAGTAAATAGTTTTCTTGCACCTCAAAACACTATCGCCTAAATTCGTCAAATGAATGCCAATTTTCTACAAACTCCTGTTGCTTATTTAAAAGGCGTTGGTCCCAATAGGGCGGAAAGTTTGCAATCGGAATTGGGCATTCAGGTCTATCAAGACCTGTTAAATCTATTTCCCAATAGATATATTGATAAGACCCAGTACTACAAAATAAACCAATTACAAAAGAGTAATGCCGATGTGCAAATAATTGGTAAAATAATTAATATCAAAACTGTAGAGCAAAAAAAAGGCACAAGGCTGGTCGCGAAATTTCAAGATGATACTGGGGAAATGGAATTGGTCTGGTTCCGTGGACAAAAATGGATTAGGGAAAATTTAAAACTCAATATTCCTTATGTGATTTTTGGTAAATGCAATTGGTTTAATGGTGTTTTTTCGATGCCACATCCGGAAATGGAACTGCTCACTCAACATAAAGAGGGACTTAAGGTTTATATGCAGCCCGTATATCCTTCTACTGAAAAATTAAGTAATAAGGGCATTACCAATAGGGTCATTAGCAAATTGATGCAACAATTATTTATAGAGACCAAAGGAAGATTCGCAGAAACACTATCGGACAAATTATTATTTGAACTAAAGCTTATTAATAAAAGTGATGCAATCTTTAATATCCACTTTCCGAAAAATCAGGAATTGTTGGCCAAAGCCCAAT
Organism: uncultured Maribacter sp.; assembly: GCA_905479535.1. Classification (GTDB taxonomy): domain Bacteria; phylum Bacteroidota; class Bacteroidia; order Flavobacteriales; family Flavobacteriaceae; genus Maribacter. The sequence goes on from CAJQMW010000010.1 coordinate 4,287, forward strand.
TCCGTTTAAAATTTGAAGAATTGTTTTACGTACAGATGCAGCTTATCGCAAAGAACATGTTGCACAAGCAAAAAATTAAGGGATTCAATTTTGACCAGGTCGGCGAACTTTTCAATAATTTTTACCAAAACCATCTTCCTTTTGAGCTTACGGAGGCTCAAAAAAGGGTCATCAAGGAAATCAGGGCGGATTTGGGAAGCAACGCCCAAATGAACAGGTTACTACAAGGTGATGTAGGCTCGGGTAAGACTATCGTTGCTGTAATGCTCATGCTTCTGGCCATTGACAACGGTTTCCAAGCCTGTTTAATGGCACCTACAGAAATTTTAGCCAACCAACATTACAATGGCATCTCGGAACTTCTCAAAGGAACAAACGTAACTTGTAAACTGCTCACCGGGTCCGTTAAAAAATCGGCCAGAAAACCCATCCATGAACAACTGGAGAATGGAGAGTTAAACATACTTATCGGAACCCATGCACTTCTGGAGGATAAAGTGCAGTTCAAAAATTTAGGCTTGGCCATTATAGATGAGCAGCACCGTTTTGGGGTAGCACAACGATCTAAGCTTTGGCATAAAGGAGGCCCACCCCAAACCCCTCCCAAAGGGAGGGTGAATGAGATACATCACAAGTACCAAACTGCCAGACCCTCTACATACATTCTTTTAAAAAAACATCAGGAAGAACGAAAAAAACAAACCACGGAAGCTGAAAGAATTTTATGGGAACAGCTAAAAACCAAACAATTGGGATCGAAGTTTAGAAGGCAGCATATCATCGACGAATTTATCGTTGACTT
>CAJQMW010000011.1 GCA_905479535.1 uncultured Maribacter sp.
TAGGGGTGCTCTTTAATCCTATTCCAAATATAGCATCAACCACAAGGTCTTGCATATTGATCACAGGAAAATCAGCTCTGTTTCTAAGCTCTACTATATCGGTATTCAACTCAGAAAGTCGGATCAAATTCGCATCAAAATCATCACTCCTTTTCTCACTAAAACAAATCAGATAGGTCTGAACACGGAAACCATTTTCTATCAGCAGTCGTGAAATAACCAAACCATCTCCTCCATTGTTGCCCATACCACAGCAAACACATATGAGTCTTGAGCGATCAGGATACTGCTCAGTGATCCATTTATAACAAGCTGTGGCAGCCTTTTCCATCAAATCGGTTGATGATATGGGAAGGTTTTTTATGGTGGCCTGATCGGCTCCGTATATCTGTGCTGCAGTGAGAATTTTCATAAGCCTGTAACTACTTATAAAAATAGGTAAAAATCAGCAGATGACTTATCGAGGTATGGCACAAAAAAAATCCCGAATACTATTCGGGATCAATTAAATTAATTGTTATTTGGCCTAGCCTTTGAATACGCCCATTTCAGCATATTTCTCCATTCGCTTCTTAACTAGTTTATCAGGTGATAATTCACTGAGCTCCTTATAGGCCTTTTTAATAGCCATCTCAACTGACTTATATGTTTTCTCTCGGTCAGTATGGGCACCTCCTAGAGGTTCTTTTATAATTCCGTCTATTAGTTTCTGACGGCTCATGTCTTTTGCCGTTAGTTTAAGCGCCTCAGCAGCAACTTCTTTATACTCCCAACTTCGCCATAAAATAGACGAACAGGATTCTGGCGAAATAACCGTATACCATGTGTTTTCCAGCATCATCACCTTGTCTCCAACTCCAATTCCAACCGCTCCACCAGAAGCGCCTTCTCCAATTATTATCGAAATAATGGGTGTTCTTAAGCGGGTCATTTCCAAAATATTTCTTGCTATCGCCTCTCCCTGACCTCTTTCTTCAGCCTCAAGCCCAGGGTAAGCACCAGGGGTATCAATCAGGGTGACCACCGGAATTCCAAACTTCTCTGCCATTTTCATCAATCGCAAGGCCTTTCTGTAGCCCTCCGGATTAGACATACCAAAATTCCTATATTGACGTGTTTTGGTATTATATCCTTTTTGTTGACCGATAAACATATAGCTTTGGTCACCAATTTTTCCCAAGCCACCAATCATGGCCTTATCATCTTTAACATTGCGATCACCGTGAAGTTCTAAAAAAGTGTCGCCACAGATAGCCTTGATATAATCTAGGGTATAAGGTCTGTTCGGATGTCTTGAAAGCTGAACACGCTGCCAAGCAGTAAGGTTCTTATAAATTTCTTTGCGGGTCTCGGTAAGTTTTTGCTCATTCTGTTTGCAGGTCTCCGTAACGTCAACATCACTCTCCTCCCCAATAATCATGCACTTGTCCAATTGCTCCTCCAATTCCTTTATTGGAAGTTCAAAATCCAAATATTCCATAGTAAAAAAGCTTTAGTTTTTGGTCACTACAAATATAGAACTTTAAGCGGTAAACTTTTAAATCTTCCTGTTCTTTAAAATTCCATTGGCAATAACGGTGAGCAATATTATGGCAGCACCTACATAAAACAACGGATTCATTTTTTCATCAGTACCAAAAATAAGCCACGCCAGAATTATACCATAAACAGGTTCTAAATTCGTTGTAAGCATTACGGTATAAGGGGTAAGCACGCGCATTATCTTTACCGAAGCTATGAAAGCATATGCCGTACATATTAGTGCTAAAACCATTAAATAGGTCCAATCCATTGTATTTAGGTCAAAGAAATCTCTTGTAAATTTACCACTTACTCCAAGCACTAGGGAAAGAAACAAAACACCAATTCCCAATTCGTAAAAGGAGATGATAGAGGGTTTATGGGTTTTGACCAATTTCCCGTTAATTAGAGCGAAAACCGCTGCCAAAAATGCGGAAACCAGGGCTATAACCATACCGTAGGCATATTGGGATTCTACACGGAATATGAGGTATAATCCAATCATTACAAGTAATCCAAAGAATACTTCGTATCCAATAATTTTTCTACCATACCAGAATGGTTCCATTAAAGCCGTAAAGAAGGCTCCAGTAGACATCATTGCCAATGCGACGGAAACGGTAGAAACTTTTATCGCTAGAAAGAATGTAACCCAGTGCAATGCAACCACAATACCTCCAATCGCAAACCAAACCAACGTTTTTTTGTTGATTCTTAAATCGAATTTTGCCAAACCGATGTAGACTAAAATAATCAGGGAGGCAAGACCCATGCGGTACCAGACCAAAGGAAGGGAATCTATGGAGATTAGCTTGCCCAAAATGGCCGTAAATCCCCAGATAAAAACAATAAAATGAAGATGGAGAAGGTTCCCTATTCTATCTTTTTGCATTTTGTAGCAGATAAAAAGCCAAGACGCCAAAAACCACGTTGGGTATTACAACAGCCAAAAGTGGTGAAAAGCCCGACTGTTCAGCCAACGTCCCAAATACCTTATCAAAGAAAATAAAAACAAAAGCCACAAGAATACCAAAGGCTAAATTAACACCCATTCCACCCCTTCTTTTTACGGAGGAAACGGCAACGGCAATGATTGTCAGAATAAAGGCGGTGAGCGGTAAGGCCCATCTTTTATACTTTACCAATATATAAGTATTGATGTTCGAAGCTCCTTTTCTTTTTTGATCGGCAATGAATTTATCTAATTCATATAGGTTTTTCGTCTCGGCTACATAGGAAACTGGCGTAAGATCATCTATCTTAAAGGTGAACAAGGTATCTAACCTCCTTTTGCTTTCAATAATGGATGTATCTCCCCTAACTTTTCTTTTTTTATAGGATGTTAACCGATAATTACTATCCTTTTCTACCCACCGGATATTGGCCGCAGAAATTTTAAAATCCAACTCGTTATTATCGTTAAATCTTTCAAAGGTGAAGTTATGGCCCAGCTGTCTCGCCGGGTCAAAACTGCTCACATAGATAAAATCAGTCTCATTAAGCTGATTGAAGATATTGTTGGTAATCCTGTCTTTCTTTCCCTTTTTCAGGTACTTGTATACAAACTCGTTGAATCCCACGCTCGCCTTCGGGACAATGAACATGGTCATAAAAAACATCAAGATAGCCACCAGGGTAGCCCCGATCAAATACGGTCTAAGAAATCTGCCGTAAGAGACACCGGAGCTCAAAATTGCAACGATTTCTGTATTGTTCGCCAATTTGGAGGTAAAGAAAATCACCGATAAAAAAAGAAAAATGGGAAAAAGCAAACTTCCAATATAAATGGTGAAATTCATATAATACTCTAGAATTTCATTCAGCGGTGCTTCGTTATCGATCATCTTACCGATCTGTTCCGCAAGATTGGCCATAATTCCTATAGGAATAAATAACAACAACATCACCGCAAAAGTGGCCAGATACCGTTTTAATATGTATTTATCTATGATAGAAAGCATTATAACCTTTTATCCATTTGTTTAACCATTACCTTTTTCCATTCCCTAAAATCCCCCGCCAGAATATGTTTTCTAGCCTCCCTTACCAACCAAAGGTAAAAACCAAGATTGTGTATCGTTGCTATTTGCTTTCCGAGGTACTCGTTGGCCGCGAATAGGTGGCGTAAGTAAGCTTTTGAATATTCTTTATCCACAAACGTGGTTCCCATTTCATCTAACTCGGAAAAATCATCCTCCCACTTCTTATTTTTTATATTGATGGTACCATGGGCGGTAAAAAGCATTCCGTTGCGGGCGTTTCTGGTCGGCATCACACAATCGAACATATCTATTCCCAACGCTATATTTTCCAAAATATTAATAGGCGTTCCTACGCCCATCAAGTATCTTGGTTTATCCTCTGGCAATATTTCACATACCACCTCAGTCATCCCGTACATTTCTTCTGCAGGCTCGCCAACGGAAAGTCCGCCTATAGCATTTCCCTCAGCGCCAGCATTGGCAATGTACTCGGCCGATTGTCTTCTTAAATCCTTATAGGTAGAACCTTGCACTATTGGAAAAAAACTTTGGGAATAATCATATTCAAATGGAGTTTTCTCTAAATGTGCCATGCACCGATCTAACCATCTGTGGGTCATGTGCATGGAACGCTTCGCGTAGTTATAGTCACAGGGATACGGGGTGCATTCATCAAAGGCCATAATGATATCGGCTCCAATGACGCGTTGTATTTCCATCACATTTTCCGGGGTAAATAGGTGTGTGGACCCATCTATATGGGACTTGAACTTGACGCCCTCCTCCTTAATTTTTCTATTTGCAGAAAGTGAATATACCTGATAGCCCCCACTATCTGTAAGGATATTACTATCCCAGCCCATAAATTTATGGAGGCCACCGGCGGCTTTTAGTATTTCGGTTTTCGGCCGTAGAAAAAGGTGATACGTATTTCCTAAAATGATATCAGGCTTAATTTCTTCCCGTAATTCCTTTTGATGCACCCCTTTTACCGAAGCTACGGTGCCTACGGGCATAAAGATTGGGGTCTCTATACTACCATGGTCGGTAACTAGCGTACCGGCCCTTGCCTTACTTAATGGATCTGTCTTATGTAATGTAAACTTCAATGGCTAGAAATGAAGTTGCAAAGATAATGAACCGGATTTCTTTAAAGCCTAATAACCCACTAGGGATTTGAAATCCGTAGTTTTTTTATCGAGCAATAACATGGTTAGGAGTTGCTTGGTTGTTCGTTGTTCGTTGTTCGTTGTTCAGTTTTTAAATATAATCGTAAACAATATAGTGGCCAAAACCAGAATATTTAAAGAAGCAAATTAGCTACACTGTCCCGAGGGGTCGGGAGCAGGATTTTAATCCTTAACCTAAGTATAAGGATAACCAACGTGCTGTATCAATAATTCAATTAAAAAGATACCGACTCTTTCTATACAAACGTGAACTATGTAAAGCGCAATAAGAACTATCCTTTTGCGTTTTGATGGTATAACGAGATCTTGATGTTTTGGTATTGTTCTTGATATCCTTTTCATCAATAAAAACAAAACGATTATGAAAAAAACACTTTTGCTTGCAGCTATGGTATTGTTCGGGCTTTCTGCAACGGCCCAAAGTGAATCCGGTTTTGGTATCAAAGGTGGATTGAATTATAACGCCAATGGGGATTATTTTGAATCGGCCGGAGATGCAGCCCGGAACCCCGACCGGAATATTGGTTATCACTTAGGAATATTCGTTAAGATAAGGATTTCACGAATCTATTTTAGACCTGAATTGGTGTACACGAAGACCAAATCCGATTATGACGGAAGCGATTTTGATATGAGCAAATTGGACGTTCCCCTGCTCGTAGGTGTAAAAGTAATAGGACCATTGCATTTGTTTGCCGGACCATCTTTTCAATATATCTTGAACACCGAGTTCGATGGCATTACCATTGATGATATTAATAACGATTTTACGGTTGGATTAAATATTGGTGCCGGTGTTAATTTAGGCAAGTTGGGAATAGACTTACGCTATGAGCGAGGTTTTAGCGATAACGAAGCCAATTTCATAAACACCAATATTACTACGGTTGGTCCCAGTCGTATAGATACGAGACCAGATCAGTTGATTTTGAGTCTTAGTTTGAAAATATAGGCGTCATTTATGAAACCGAAAAAGCCCCCAAGACAAAATCTTGAGGGCTTTTTCAATTGTGTATAGTATTTACAAATCGTTGTCCAGATGGTCAGAAATACCATCGCCATCGGTATCTAAAAACCCTACGAAGTTTCCGTCCGCATCCAATTCAATCTCATCAATGGTAAGAATACCGTCGTTATCATCGTCCGTGTCATTGTAGTTGGCTAGAAATACACCGAACGGTTCCGTGTCACCATCCGTATTATCGTTATCCAAATTTCCGTCATTATTTAAATCCTCTAAGATTGAAGGAATACCGTCGCCATCAAAATCCGTATCCTCCTCATAAGCAAAAGCATCAATTTTAAAAATTAAAGGTGAGTATGACGGTATCAAACTACTCGGAGAAACGTCAAAATATGCTAGCCCTGAAGGCATAAAAATAGCACCAATTCCAAAACCTTCATAACTAATGGTCCCATCCCCATTCTCTATAGGTCCCATCCCCGTTTGAAAATATTCAACACCGTTTCCAAATCCTCGTCTTGTTCCAGCAGATAAATTAAAAACTACTGGCTGGTTTGATGCGGCATCAAATAACGTTTTATTCAACAAGAGACCTTCGTATCTTAAAACTACATTATCCCCAATAGTTGGCATTCCATCTTCAGAACCTTGTCTAGCCACCAAAACATAAAGCTTGTGGTCCACGTCTTCCCCATCACTTCTTCCAAAATCGGAAGATGCCACAGAGATGGTTTCGGTAATAAATTCTACACCATCTAGCATACCGCTTTCCAAAATAGAAACTTTATTCGCATTTTCTCCAGCAATGGTATCGAACCTAATTTTGTAATCAAAATCGGCGGGCGGTGTTTGAAACTCCTCGTAATTGTAGAAATGAGTAGATAAGAAAGCTAGAATCTCCGCATCATCCTCCGCGGCCACTTCGCTCAGCGCGCGTGGCGGAACTACCTCCGCATCGGGACCATCATCATTGTTACAAGAGTAAAGACCAACAATTATAACCAATCCCATTAAATAGCAATTTTTCAATTTCATCAACACAGATTTTTAAGGACGCAAGATACAACTAATGTGAAAATGTAAAATTAAAAAAAACTTAAAATGGATATTAAAATAAATGATTGTCGGGCAAGCCCACGAGGTATTTAACGTAAAAAATAAACATTTGATAAAAATTATCCGTTTTCAAACTTTCCTCTAAGACATCCGAGGCGCGCCGTCGGGAATTCTAACGAATAAATAACAATAATTTAACAATATAAAGACTACATTATTTAAAATATTTATTTCATTTGTCGTAAACTTTAAATTACAATAAAATGAAATAAATTTATCTATTTACAACGTTCATTGTTACCGTACTCGTTTCATGTTCAGAAGAACAATCGCAATCAGAATTTAACGATAATCAAACCCTTGAGACTATAAATTATACTTGGCAAGGAGATAAAATAACTGTGAGTTTTAATCTTGATATAGAAAATGATGAGCTAATTCCTATTGAAAACAATTCCTTTTTCAGGGTAGACCAAATATTAAATGAAAATGAGCATTTAATTCAATATTATATTGACGAAAATAATGTTCTATTGTTCAGTAATGACAACAATCTTGACGTCTATTTAGAAAACATCGGCAGACCTTTAAAAAAATCCAAAATAGATTTAACAGCATCTAGTAGTGCTTACCAAGATGGGAATTTAGAAATATATCTTGATTGTTGTTATGATAGTAGGAATAGACTCAATTGGTCCAGTATATGCTATACAATGTCAAGCGCCGAAGAAAGACTAAAAGATTTTTCCGACTCAAATAATTGGGTAAATGGATTTAATCCTAATGGTTCGCCTTTAGCCTGTGATGGTAGTGGTAAATTTCTTAGTGACTTTAATTTGTCAAACCCAAATGATAGAATGAATTCAGTTATAGCCCGTAATGTATTCGCTCGTTTCCATGAAAATATAAATTACGGAGGAAGGTCAATAGTTCTTGATGCACGAAATGGAGGTTCTAGAGGTTTTAGAAAATTAAGAAAAGTGCGTCATAGGGGTACTTGGGGGAATAGAATTAGTTCAATTAGATTAACAAACTAATTTTACAAAATGAGATATAAAGCCTTAGTTTTACACTAAGGCTTTTTTTATGCGAATAGATAAATACCTCTGGTGCACACGCTATTTTAAAACAAGAAACTTGGCCACT
>CAJQMW010000012.1 GCA_905479535.1 uncultured Maribacter sp.
GGTCGCATCGGCGGCGGGCGCCGTAATGGCATAGGTGATATCACCAAATCCTCCTGTAACCGCTAGGGTTACATCGGAAGTTTCTGTAGGACAGTTAGGCGCAGTCGCCGTAAAGGCAATATCAGTAGGTGGGTCCAATGGGGGTATGGTAATTGGGTCAGTTGGAAAAGTACATCCAGCGGCATCCCTTACCGTAATGGTGTATGTACCGTCCGTAAGGTTTTCAAAGCGATTTGCATTGGGTGTAGTGTCCGAAATGAAGTTTACGCCATCTATACTGTATGAGTAAGGTGCTGTTCCACCAGCTACGTTTTGTGCCTCAATAATACCTTCTTGTATACACGTATAATCTTGAATTAATATAGAGGTAGCATCTAAAGCGTTAGCAGGTGCGGAAATAGTAAAATTTTCGGTGTAATCACAAGATGCACTTCCTTTTCTTTGATTGATTAAAACAGAATAGTCCCCTGAAGGTAGATTTGGGAAAAATCCTGAGCTATTGGTTGCAATTTCCACGTCATTCTCATCATAGAGATAAAATGTAAGTTGATAACCATTATTGTTAATTAGATTAAATTGAATGGTGCCGCTAGAATCTCCAAAACAAGACACATCAATAACGGAGGTAGGGTCAAATTCTGCAGCGGGCTGAAACTCTATGCTTACCGTATTTGAAATAGCCGTACAGCCATTTCTGTCCAATACCACAAAAGTGTAATCTCCAGGATCATAAATATCAAATATCTGACTGGTCTGAAAGTTGGCCGATGGAATAGCTTGTGGAGATGGGTAAGAGGTAATTGTAGTTCCACTCTCATCAACATAGGAATAAATGGCGTACCTGTGCGGTGTTTGACCTCCGGTAGACTCCATTAAAATATTACCTTCCCTACAGGTTATATGTTGGGAAACCCTTGCGATAAGTGATAAATCATTATCATTAATTACTGTAATATTTTCACTGTAAGAACATCCATCTGCTGTACTGACCGACGCAATATAATTTCCAGCACTAACACCTGTAAATGTGTAACTGTTATCTGGTTGCGCTGTTTCATCATCTATTAAGGTTCCTAACCCGCCATTACTACCGTCATCCAGTCTAAGTTCATAAGAATACAAAGCATCTGCGTTGTTTATCTGAATATTTACCGTTCCTCCCGCTAGACAGGTTTCCGGGGCAACATTGACCGCATAGGTCACATCCCTATCCAAAATACCAATGACCGGTGTCGTAAACACACACGCATTTGCGATGGGGTCGCCATTTCCATCCAACGGAGTAACCTCAACCCTGTATGCTCCATTTTCACCGGATGCAAAATCAAAGCTAGGGCCATTGTTTGCGCTAAATGGAACAATTATGTTGTCGGTTGCATCGTCAATAAGTTGATATCCATATCCATTGCCCAGATTTGTAATAGAAATGTTTCCTTGGGTTGTACAGACAATATCCCTGTTGGTGTATTGAAGGTCTAAGTTGTTTTGGAAGCCATTAAAATAAAAGCGGCTTGTACATCCGTTTTGATACGTAACCGAGAGACGGTATTGGCCTTCTGAATTCAATAGATAATTCCCTCCTGTACCTACCTGATTCCAGGTACATGTTAATGCCTTATTGGCACAATCGTCTCCAGACGGAGAACAACTGCCTTCATCCAATTGCTCCCATACGATACTCTGTGCATCAACAATATTAACTTGTAATAAATGGGAGTCATTAATGCCGCAAAGAAATATTTTTGGTAGTTCGCTGTTGTCTACACTACAAGTGACTATTTCCCCTGGGATATCATTTGATGGGTCCGTGTCATTATTTACCTCGTTATAGAATTCAATTATGGGGTTTGCGAGTGTTCCCGAACCGAACGGTTCTACCGTTATAATTTCTTTAAAACCTTTACAAGGATCTGCAACGATTTTATCCACGATGTACGTTCCGATCGCATTAACTGTTATTGTGCTCGGGTCATTATCGGAATCGCCGTCATTAATAACAGTATCCGAAGCATCGATGTCGTTATTGCCATTTTCATCTCTGTACCAGACGTAAGAGTCAAAACCGTCACCTGCGTCTAATAAAGCACTGGATCCACAAAGTTCAACGGTCCTGTTAAAATTACAATCTGCAAGATCGTCCAATAAAAAATTCGTGGCACCAGGAACCGTAAATCCACAAGCATTAAAATCGGTTACACTTGGATCATCTGTTACAACGGCACTATTCTCGACCCCTCGGTAAGTACCATAAGCCAAGTTTTCGATTAAGTCGGAACAAGCATCTATGAAATCAAAACAATTTTCTGCTACCTGTACCCTCATTCTAATGGAATACTCCGGGTCGTCCTGTTCCACCAAATCGTCCGGAACCGTAAAAACAACCTCTCGGGTTGCTGGGTCGTAGGTATAGGTCACACCTGGTGGCAGGCTAAAGTCAGAAGCGTTAAAAAAGCTTCGGCCGTCAGGAGGCGAAACGTTTACAGGTAAAACGTCTCTAATGGTGTAGTTTGTACCGTCATCATTACCAATATTATCAAAGGTAAGTACGTAATCCAAAATCTGCCCTAGGTTAACTCCCTGCCCTGTAATATCAACACCGCCCGGAGTATTTACCCGTTTTTCCAACACAATGTTCGGTGCAATAATCTCTACATCAAAAGAGGTGAAGAAAATATCGTATTTATCCTGAGAAGAGGATGCCCTTAATACGGCACTGGTTGCGCCATTTGGAATTACATCCTTGTTTCCGTTCGGTATTTCGATCAAATCAACATCCCACCCATTCGTATTTATACTGTTAGGGTTTCTAGTTGAAAAAGGTGTTTCCTTTATAGTAATACTAGAGTTGAAAAAATTGGTCTGGGGATTCTCAGCATCCGATAAAGGCATAAAAGTTCCACCGCCAAAAGCATCAATACTAAGACCATCACCACCAATTCTATTGTCGCCCTCCAAGGCCGCAACTCCTAAATTTGCATTTACGGAGAAGGGAGCTGGTAGGGTAGTAAAACCGTTTACGGGAATGTCCACACTCTCGCCTGATTTTATACCGGCATACCCGTCAAAAGTGGTGATGAATTTACTTCCGGGCAGATTGGGGTTTTCATAAACCACCACCATGGTCCATCCGCCTGAAATACCACCAGAAATATTGTCGCCGCTACTTGCCCTAACATTGGCTACAAAGTAATCCCCGTTTGGATCGGCCATAGCAGTAACCATTGACGTAACATCCTTATAAGCTGCGTAGGGGCTGTAGTATCCAAAATCCGCATCGCCATCGCCATCAAAAAGAATCTCATCTGCCGTAATATCCTGATAAGCACCACCTGGCAACCTGAATTTGATATCATCTATATTGCTCCTATCCGAGTTTACATAGACCGCTGACCAATACAGCCCTGCATAGCGCACCAGCGAACAACCAATATCAGGAATGTTAAGTGTGGCGCTACTCGAACTAAAAGTAGTGCTATCCCCATCAATATCGATATATTGCATATCAAGATTGTCATTATATTCAGCACTATTTCCGGTAAGATTATAAGGGTCGTTGGGTGTTTGTTCGGGATAACATACTCGATTTCTTCTTCTACCCGTACAATAGGCATCAATCTGGGGGGCTACTATAGCATTTGCTATAAAGGTAAGTTCACCTCTAATATCAGCTTCATACCTAACGTCGAAGTCGTTCTTTACCTGTGAAAACGAAGTAAATGCGATGAAAAATAAAACACAGGCAATAAAAATGCCTTTTATGGTAGTTGGTCTCGTTCGGTTAGCAAGTTTGGTACTATCGAAAAAAGTATAGTTTTTGGTCATAAGCAAATATTCATTAGAAAGATGCCGCGTTCATTCTTACTTTTCGCCATGGGGTGAACACGGATTTTTCCAATCACAAATATTAACCATACTTTTTAGGTGCAGAATTATATGTTGTGGCATAGCCCTTTTATGTTGTGAAATGACATTTAGCAAGGGTCAAATTTTTCAAAACCCTAGTGTTTTCAGTACCGACCGAGTGGTCGGTTTTTCTTGATTGAAGTAAAAAATTCAGATTTACTTGTAAAAAAAATAACTCGAAAAATGCATCTAACCGATGAAATTTTCGAGCTTAAATTTTAGGAAATTTGTGTTGAAAGAGACGTTAATGTCAACTATAAATATCAGGAAGGTTTTAAGCCATTTGATTTTGGTTTACCCTCATTATCCACATTTTATCATCATAGGCATCATTAAGCCTTGAATAGTACGAAATTAGGGCATTTGTCCATGAATCATGACGCTTGAGGTATACGTACCTATAATTGTTCTCCGGGTTTATAAAGTAGCTCGCACTGAGCCCATAGGAATTTAAAAGTTTTACAAAACGATTAGCGTTTCTGGGGTTGGCAAACACATTGGCAATAATATAATAACCAGAGCCCAGACCGTCAATTTTATA
>CAJQMW010000013.1 GCA_905479535.1 uncultured Maribacter sp.
TATCAATAATTTGCTGAGGGTCAAAGAAGTTATCGTGGCCATCAACAAGATGGATTTAGTTGACTTCTCCGAAGAGACCTATACTAAAATAAAAGCCGATTTTGAGCAGTTGATGAGTAAGCGCGATTACGAGGACCAGAAAATCACCTTTATTCCGGTTAGTGCCTTAAAAGGTGACAATGTGGTTCATAAATCTAAAAATACACAGTGGTATACTGGCGAAACACTGTTGGAACATTTAGAAAGCTTGGACCTGGCTGCAGTATCTAATGTTGGTACGCCGAGATTTCCCGTACAATATGTAATTAGGCCCAAAACGGAAGAGCATCATGATTTCCGGGGATTCACGGGAAAGGTTTATGGCGGAGAGCTCAGTGTAGGGGATGAGGTAGTGGCGTTACCATCACAGACAAAATCCAAAATCAAGGCCATCTATTTTAATGACAAGCAGTATCAAACAGCTTCGAGAAGATCATCGGTAACCATTACATTGGAGGATGAAATTAATTTGAGTAGGGGAGATATGTTGGTGAAGATTAATGATTTACCTACCGTAGAAAAACAGTTCACGGCCACCATATCATGGATGGATTCCGATAATTTGACACTGGGCAAAAAATATGTCGTACAACACGGCGTGAACAAGGTATTGGCCAAAGTTGATAATATTCATCATAAAATAAATCCGGATTATTCAGGTATCGAAGAAAACGTAGATGGGCTTGGAATGAACGATATCGCTCAAGTGAGTTTCAGGTTGAACAAACCCATTTTTTACGACAAGTTCAAAGATCACCGAACCAACGGTTCTTTTATTTTAATTGATACCCAAACGAACAGTACTGTAGGGGCAGGTTTCATCAACTAAAAAGAGCCCCCTAGCCCCCAAAGGGGGAACTCTTTATTATGAGCGTATAGTAACAGGTAAAAAGGTAGATTGAAAAGTAAAATTAGATTTAACAGGTTTTATTAACCTATTTAGTCTATAGGATTAATAAAATATAAATAAAAAAGTTTACTCTCCGAGTAAATGTTTCTCCCCAGCTTTCGCTGAGCGTAGTCAAAGTGGAGAGGCTAGGAGGAAAAAAATAAAGTTTAATTAAATACCGTAAAGAGCTCCTCCCCTTTGGGGAGGTCGGGTGGGGCCATGCAAAGTTTTAGAACAGAAATAGAAAATCCGGTTGTTGAAAAGGACATCTTGGAACTGGACCGCAAAATCCACGAGTTCCATGAGGGGAAATTGGACGAGGAAAAATTCAGGAGTTTACGTTTGGCACGAGGGGTCTACGGTCAGCGTCAGCAGGGCGTGCAGATGATTCGAATCAAACTGCCCTATGGGAAAGTGACTTCCAAACAATTAAAGCGTATTTGCGATGTTTCGGATGAATATTCCACAGGACGCCTACACATTACCACACGACAGGATATTCAGATCCACTATGTGGATTTAAACCGTACTCCAGCATTATGGGCGGAACTGGAAAAGGATGAGGTGACTTTGCGAGAGGCCTGCGGTAATACGGTACGTAATGTAACGGCAAGTGAAACCGCCGGGATAGATGTGGATGAACCTTTTGATGTGTCTCCTTATGCAGATGCCTTGTTCAGGTATTTTCTCAGAAATCCCATAAGTCAGGAAATGGGGCGCAAGTTTAAAGTGTCCTTTTCTGCCAGTGATGAAGATACAGGACTATCTTATATGCATGATTTAGGTTTTATAGCCAAAATTCAAGACGATGTAAAAGGTTTTAAGGTGATGCTTGGTGGCGGATTGGGTTCGCAGCCGCGCCATGCGGATGTACTTTTTGAGTTTTTACCCTCCGATAAGATCATCCCATTAATGGATGGTGTGATACGTGTTTTTGACCGATATGGAGAGCGGAAAAGCAGGGCCAAAGCCAGAATGAAGTTTTTGTTAAAGGATTTAGGTTTGGACGGATTCAAAAAATTATTGGAGGAGGAACAGAAGGCGGTTCCGCATGAAACTTTCGCTATTGATGCAGAAAGTTATCCGAAGGTACAAGTTGCCGAAGTAGAGATTCCGAAGGTAGAAATTGCGGACAAGGACACATTTGAAAACTGGAAATCAACCAACCTGGTACCACAAAAACAAAACGGATTCGTCGCTATTGGTATCAAAGTACTTTTAGGGGATTTTTATACGGATAAAGCGAGATTGCTAGCGGATTTAGTTCAGAACTACGCCGCCGGTGAACTGCGATTATCGTTAAGACAAAATATTCTGATTCCCTATGTAAAAGAAGAGCTGGTTCCATTTTTTTATACGGAATTGGAAAAATTAGGATTTGTTGAAGCTGGGTACAACAAGGCTTTGGACATTACCGCTTGCCCTGGAACGGATACCTGTAATTTGGGAATTGCGAGTAGTACGGGAATCGCTGTAGAATTGGAGCGTATCATCAAAGCTGAATACCCACAGTACATAAGCAACTCAGATGTAGTCATTAAAATAAGTGGCTGTATGAACGCTTGTGGTCAGCACAACATGGCTAATATAGGTTTTCAAGGAATGTCCATAAGAACTAAGGACAAATTGGTCGCGCCTGCCTTACAAGTCCTTTTGGGGGGAGGTAATATCGGAAACGGTGAAGGACGCTTTGCAGATAAAGTGGTTAAAGTGCCGAGCAAACGAGGCCCCGAGGCTCTAAGATTGATTCTCGATGATTTTGATCTAAATGGTAATGGACTTTCCTATGCCGATTACTACCAAGAGAAAGGACAGATGTATTTCTATGATTTCCTAAAACCGCTAACGGATATCGATAACCTTACGCAAGAAGATTTTATTGATTGGGGAAATACGGAACGATACAAAAAGGAAATAGGAATAGGCGAATGCGCAGGAGTGGTCATCGACCTTATCGCTACGTTATTATTTGAAAGTCAAGAAAAAATACAAAATGCCAAGGAAACTTTGGAGGAAGGAAAATGGGCGGCCAGTATCTATCACTCGTATTCTTCGATGGTCAATACGGCAAAGGCATTGTTAACCGCTGAGAAAACTAAAGTCAATACCCATGCTAGCATCATCAAGGATTTTGATGAATTGTTCGTTACTTCCGGAAGAATCAATTTAGGAAGAGGATTTGAGGAATTGGTATTACAGCTCAACAAAAATGAACCTTCGCAAGCTTTCGCCAAAAAATATTTGGAGGATGCCAAAGGATTTTTGAAGGCAGTGGAATCACATAGAAAATTGGAATTAGCAGAAGCATAGCTATGAGAAAAAGAAATAACAATAATATCAAGTTTCTCAATTTAGATTCCCCCCTTGAGGGGGGTCAGGGGGGTGTTGTTTTTGGAGCGGACACCCTTTCCTCTGGTACTGCCCGTTTAACAGTAGTAGGAGCGGGTCCGGGAGATGCCGAGCTCATAACTTTAAAAGCAATTAAAGCTTTGCAAAGTGCAGCTGTTGTTTTATACGATGCCCTAGTCAATATAGAACTATTGGAATATGCGCCTACCGCTGAAAAGGTATTCGTAGGAAAACGAAAAGGATGTTATTCCTATCAACAAGAACAGATTAATGAACTCATAGTGAGTAGGGCAAATACCCACGGTCATGTCGTACGATTAAAGGGAGGTGATCCTTTTGTATTCGGAAGAGGAGCGGAGGAAATGGAATATGCGGCATATCATGGACTTGACGTAGCCATGGTACCCGGTATTTCAAGCAGTCTATCGGTTCCAGCGGCCCAAAATATCCCGGTTACGAAGCGAGGTTCCTCGGAAAGCTTTTGGGTAATAACAGGTACCACGAAAGAGCACCAACTTTCAAACGATATTGCTTTGGCCGCTAAGAGCAGTGCTACGGTAGTCATTTTGATGGGGATGTCCAAACTTTTTCAAATTATAACACTATTTAAAGGTGAGGGTAAATCTGAAACTCCTATCGCCATCATCCAGAACGGAACACGTGAAGATGAAAAAATAGGCATAG
>CAJQMW010000014.1 GCA_905479535.1 uncultured Maribacter sp.
GACCGATGAATATGGGGGAGTTATCCTAGAACAGCTAAAAAAATTGGGATGTTCCTGTGATTGGAACAGAACCAAATTTACAATGGATGACGATATGTCAGCCTCAGTTATTAAAGTTTTTGTGGACCTTTTCAACAAAGGATTAATTTACAGGGGGCATCGTATGGTGAATTGGGACCCTGAGGCACAGACGACATTGTCCGATGAGGAAGTCATCTATGAGGAAAGACAGGGATTATTATACTATTTGGGGTACAAGATTGAAGGTTCCGATGAAAATGTTGTCATAGCCACCACAAGGCCCGAGACCATTCTCGGCGATACCGCAATATGTATTAACCCTAATGATGAACGGTTTTCGCATTTAAAAGGTAAAAAAGCAATTGTTCCAATTGCAGGCAGGGTTATATCCATAATTGAGGACGAATACGTAGATATGGAATTTGGTACGGGTTGTTTGAAAGTAACACCTGCACATGATGCCAATGATAGGTCGTTGGGGGAGAAGCATCAGCTAGAAACCATAGATATTTTTAACGATGATGCTACGTTGAACAGTTTTGGCCTTCACTATGAAGGAAAAGATAGATTCGTCGTCAGAAAGGAAATCTCCAAAGAACTGGAAGAGAAAGGTTTCTTGGTCAAGACCGAAAATTACGTGAATAAGGTGGGCACTTCTGAACGTACAAAAGCGGTAATAGAGCCCAAACTTTCGGATCAATGGTTTTTGAAAATGGAGGATTTGGCAAAACCCGCTTTAGATGCTGTATTAGTGAGCAGTGAGGTAAAACTGTATCCTAAGAAATTTGAGAATACCTATAGGCATTGGATGGAAAATGTTCGTGATTGGAACATTTCCAGACAACTATGGTGGGGCCAACAAATACCTGCCTATTATTTTGATGATGGTCAGGACGATTTTGTGGTTGCCGAAACGGCTGAAGACGCTTTGGAATTGGCGATAGCCAAATCTAAAAACCCCAACCTAAAAGTAGAGAACCTGCGCCAGGACCCGGACGTATTAGATACGTGGTTTTCTTCATGGTTATGGCCCATAAGTGTTTTTGGGGGAATTTTGGAACCTGACAATGAAGAGGTTAATTATTACTACCCGACCAATGATTTAGTAACCGGGCCGGATATTCTATTTTTTTGGGTGGCCCGTATGATTGTTGCGGGATACGAATTTAGGGGAGAACGTCCCTTTGAAAATGTTTATTTCACTGGTTTGGTAAGGGATAAACAACGGAGAAAAATGTCCAAATCCCTAGGAAATTCTCCAGATGCGCTACAACTAATTGATGATTACGGTGCGGATGGGGTTCGAGTAGGACTTTTGTTGAGTTCTGCGGCAGGAAACGATTTAATGTTCGATGAGGAATTGTGCCAGCAGGGTAAGAATTTTGCCAATAAGATATGGAACGGATTCCGGTTGATTAAAGGTTGGGAGGTCAAAGAACTACCGCAGCCGGAAGCCTCCAAACTTGGAATTGAATGGTATACCGCTAAATTGAACCAAACTTTAGCCGAAATTGAAGACCATTTTAGCAAATACCGTATTTCGGATGCACTTATGGCAATCTATAAGTTGGTATGGGACGATTATAGCTCATGGTTATTGGAAATAATTAAACCTGCCTACCAACAGCCTATTGATAGTACAACGTATTACGCGGTTCTTCATTTGTTTGAACAGAATTTAAAACTGTTGCACCCTTTTATGCCATTTTTAACAGAGGAAGTCTGGCAACATGTAGCCAAACGGACACCAGAGGAGGCTCTAGTTGTGGCACAATGGCCAAGAATTACAAAGCATTGTAGTCAACTGATAACAGAATTTGAATTTACAGCCGAGGTAATCGCAGGCATTCGTACCATTCGGAAAGAAAAGAGCATTCCTACGAAAGAGGCTCTGGAGCTTTCCCTACTGAACGAGGAAAATATGACCAAGGACTGGGATGTAATTATCGGCAAATTGACCAATTTATCAGGAATTAATTATGTAGGTCATCCCGTGGAAGGGGCTTTGACTTTTAGGGTAAAAAGCAACGAATATTTTATTCCTATAAGTGGTGCCATTGATATAGAGGCAGAAATTGCTAAAATTCAGGAAGAACTTCAGTATACCAAGGGTTTTTTAAACGCTGTTCAAAAGAAATTATCCAATGAGCGTTTTGTGAACAATGCCCCGGAACAGGTGATTGCGATAGAGCGCAAAAAACAAGCGGATGCCGTAGCTAAAATAGAAACTTTGGAAAAGAGTTTGGCGAGTCTGGGATGAAATCTGAAAAGTTTGAAGATTTAGTCAGTGCCTGTGAGAAAAATATTGTTTTTTACCCTAAACATATTACTCATTTGCATAATCAAATTCAAAACGTAGATAGAATAGAATCATTTTTTAGTAAAGTAGATTCAAAAACAAGATTAGAAATTTTTGAGGATATAAAGCAACTTTGCAACTTCAACGGTCTGCTTTCTGTTATTATTTTGGATTTATCAGTGGTAGTAAAAATTTTTTATAAGGACAAAACGGATTGGGAAAAAGGCTTTTTCATAAAACACGCCTTTTTAATTTTGCATGAATCTTGTAAAAAATTAAATCCGAAAGTTGGGAAACCATATTTAGTGCAAAAGATTTTATCTAGACCCAAGGATTTAAAACTCGACTATGAATTGGAGGTCATCTCGAGTTCGTAATTTTCTTGAATTTTTTGATGGCGATTACGATAAAGGCAAGGAAATTGAATCCTATCCAACAGGTTACCATAGTATAGAACCTGTTCAGGACCGACCTGAACCCGTCCATCCAGGCGAAGGTCCTTTCCGCCGAGTACCTTTCCCGGTACAGCTTTTCGTCGAAGGGCTCGTCGCGAGCCAAGTCCTTTCCACTTTCGTTATAGGGTATGTTTGGCACAACGCCCCTTTCGGCACATGCCGCCCGGAACCCCTCGGAATCGAACCCGGAATCCCCCGCATCCTCCATGGTGGTAAAGACCTCGTTGGCGTGCACTTCTGTATCGTACAGGCCGTTGTGGTTTCCGGCCACGGGCCCACATGGCCAACGGAAGCCCCTGTCTGTCGGTGAGGTAAAGGTCGTTAGCGGTCTTTCTTTTCTTGCGCCCCCAGGTACTCCACCTGTTCGCCTCCTCTAAGGGGGTGGTGTGGCTCCCGTCGAAATCGCCGCCGGAGAGGTCGATTTTTGACCTGTTGTTCGAAAGCTGCCTTATCCAGCATCCCCACCGCGCACCGGCCTTGTACCACTTTCGGTAATGGCAGAACGCGGTCTTGTAGTGCAGCGGCTCACCGCTGAAAAGCCCGGATACGGGAAGCATGTGCCATTATATCCCGCTCTTCGGCTTGTAGAGCACCGCATTGATCTCGGTGATCGGCACCCTTGGGGAAGGGCCGTGGATCTGTTTAGGGAGGTATGGTATTATTCCGTTCATAATGCTAGCTTTGTCCGGTACTTTGTACATGGGCTATGGAATTTATATTTGGCGATACAAATATCCGCAGCCCTTTCTTTCGATCTAAATTCAACTCAAGACGAGTCCACGAACTTCGCTTTCGTTCAGAGCAAATTTTAAATGGATAATACGGCTATTATTCAGGGGTCTATTTTCCTACCTTATCATCGTATTGAAGCACTATCACTAATTTTCTCAAAACCATGTAATCTGGGTTATTAAAATAGGTCGGAAGTATAAATACCGATGTCGTCAATCTTATTTTTTTCCAGTATATACGCGGTTTTTAGGTTGGTGTATATTGGATTTGGAAAATTCATTTTTTTAAAGGAGTACAATAGATTATAGAAAAAGGAATGATAAGCTTATGTAATAGCAAATTTTTCCAATGAAAAGATAGTAGTTCGTTTTTTTAGTTGCGTTACTATAAAAAAACCCTGTGACATGATATGTCACAGGGTTTAATTAAAAGGCTTAGCCTAATTTAGTTAACATCCCAATCAACCCTGTCAGTCAATGTTACATCAGGAGTATTGGAATTTAACTCAATTTCAGTTTGAGGATAAAGCCACCTTCTGGGTACTGCAACCCCGTTGTTGGGCGTTAGTGCTGGTATTCCGGTTCTTCTCCAATCAGTAAATGATTCTGGATCGGCGTATGAAGCAAACCACTTTTGCGTCATTACATTTTCCAACGTTATTGTTGCTGGTGCAACAGCAGGTTGGGCAATGTATGCCGAATACTCAGCCTCTAGCCCTAAGCTTGTAAATGAACTTTCGATAGCTTCTAAATAGGCCGCTCGAATGTCCGCTTGAGAGCCTCCGGTTGCAAGTAGTGCTTCTGCTCTTGCGAACAAAAGTTCTCTATACGTAATCAATTCTACTGCCTGGTCGATAACGAAATACTCGTGAGTATCAACGACATCTCCGAAATTATCAATGTCAGCGTCACCATCATAGATGTCTCGCCTTGGATCAGAAACAGCATCTAAAGCGTCACCAAAAGTGGAATTAAAACCAGTATCACCTCTATCTCTATTGAACTGATACCATGGCGCAGCTGTGGTTGCTGCATCACCAAACTGGAAGCTCATATCATCTGCCGAGGAATCAAAAGCTTGGTTGATGGAGCTGAGAGCTGCCGTGTAATTTGCAGTGCTTAGTGGTGCTTGATGAAGGTATGCTCTTGCATCAATGGCATATGCAGCTTTGGTCCATAGGGCTACGTCGCCTCCGTAGATAAGGTCTCCGTCAAATGGCAATGCACCATTTGTTCCGCCAAAATTTGCTCTAGCTGAAGCTAACAAGCTATGCACTTCATCATAAATAGAGGCTTGACTATCAAAGGTAGGTTGTAAATTCTCTACTCCCGCAAAAGCCCCCGTATAGGGAATACTATTCCAATAATCGGTCATTAGCATCAAAGTGTGTGCCTTCAATGTTTTAGCAGCACCTGAATAATGATTATAACCATTCTCCTCAGAATCGGCAATAATGATTTCTAAATTCTGAAGCACGTCAACATATAGGTTACCCCAGTCTGTGTCAAAGTTAGATGCCGTAAAATTATAGCCGTCAAAACCGGATTGTTGTCTAGCGACACCTTTAAGATGTTGAACAAAATAACCCGACCAGCGTGAAAGGTTCGAATTGTAAGTATAAGCCAAGGTCAATTCAACTGGTGATAACAAAGCTCCTGGTGAGACCGCAACGGGATCATTGGGGTTTTCGTTCGTACCTTCTAAGAAGCCGTCGCACGAAAAGCTCAAACTTAATAGTATTATTAAAAATCCTTTATATAATATATTTTTCTTCATTACTTTTATTTTAGAATGTTAAATTGACACCAAAGCCATATGACTTTGTACCCGGGTTGTTGAAATAGTCTACCCCTTGGGCGTTACTACCTGCACCGGTCAAACTAGTTTCTGGATCAACCCCTGTATACGGAGTGTCTAACCAAAGATTGTTACCGGTAAAAGAAACACTTATATTCGAAAAGAAATCACTTTTAATGGTATTGGTTAAATCATACGTAAGGTTCAAGGTTCTCAAACGAAGCCATGAGGCATCTTGAACAAAATGTTCATCAACGTTACCAAAGCCGTTCAAACCACTTGAACGATAAAAATATTCGTTGATTTCAGCAGGAATATCGTTGACCGAACCATCTGATTGTTTTACACCTTCAATGACCCTGGTAGTACCTCTATCCTCAGTGACTGAAGACGTACCTGCCCAAGTTAGCGCCCAATCGGTTCCATTCCACATATCACCGCCTTCTTTCCATTCAAATAGGAAGTTGAGCGTTAAATCTTTGTACGTAAAGGTGTTGTTGAAACCTATGGTGAAATCTGGCGTTGGATCACCTATAACACGCTGCTGGGGATCCTGAATTTGATAACCAAAGTTGGCACTATCAGGATTGTCATCAATAATGATGTTTCCTGCATCATCTCTAAGAAAGGCGCCGCCATAGATTTGCCCAAAACGCTCTCCAGGAATGTTCGAGATAACAAAACCACCAAGAGATTGTGTGTTTACGCCCGGTGCCAATGCATTTACTATGGTCTCACTTTTATCAAAATTCACACCTAGATTATACTTGAAGTTCTTTCCGTCAACGATTTTAGCGTTTAAGGTAGCTTCGTAACCGTTGGTTTCCAATTCACCTGAGTTTAGGAAACTAGAACTATAACCTGAGGAACGCGCAATCGGCACGGAAAGAATTTGATCTTCAGCTAACCTATTGTACCATGCCAAATCAAGGGTTAACCTGTTTTTGAATAAGCGTAAATCTAAACCGATTTCTTCAGTAGTAATCGTAGAAGGTACTAGGGTATTGTTACCTAAATTATTATCGATTTGAAAACCGGGATTACCTTG
>CAJQMW010000015.1 GCA_905479535.1 uncultured Maribacter sp.
AGTATTTCCCTACTGTTGGGTATCCTGGGTCATGTTTCCAGGGCGATCCGTTGGAACTATTTGTTAGAACCGTTGGGATATAAACCTAGGCTTTCCAATAATGTCCTCATTATATTGGTGTCCTATTTTGCCAATCTGGGAATACCAAGAATGGGAGAAATCCTAAGACCTACGGCACTCACAACCTACGAAGGCGTTCCTTTTGAAAAAGGACTCGGCACTATCGTGACGGAACGTGTAATAGACGTGCTCATGCTTTTCTCCATTATAGCCATAACATTATTTCTTCAAACGGAAGTAATACTTGGATTTTTAGAGGAAGCCGGTTTTAATCCTAATAACCTTCTAATCATGGGAGGTTTAGGTCTAATCGGACTTTTCTTCTTCTTTGTTTTTATAAAGAAGTCAAATCACAAAATTGCGATGAAAATTAAGCATATTGTGAATGGCCTCATGGACGGCCTATTAAGTATATTTAAAATGAAAAATAAACTGGCTTTCGTTTTTCATACACTTTTCATCTGGGCCTGTTACATAGGAATGTTCTGGGTCATTAAATTTACCATCCCAGAAACAGTGGAACTTACGCTTAATCAGCTCTTAGTGGCTTTTGTGGCAGGTGCCATAGCCATGATGGTCACGAATGGAGGTGTGGGTCTTTATCCTATCCTTGTTAGCAAGGCTTTAGCTGTTTTTGGCATCAGTGCTGTTTCAGCCGATGCTTTCGGTTGGATTATGTGGATTGCCCAAACCTTAATGATTGTGGTTTTTGGTGCAATATCTTTTCTCCTCTTACCGTTATTGAACAGGAACCGATAGTACACCGTACTATTCAAACTGATACCAATGCGTCGTTTCTCCCTTATTTTCATCACTTTATTGTGCGTTACCGTTACTGCACAGGTAAAACAAGAAATATTCGAATCATTCAAATTACAGGAGAGAAGGGACGTTCAATATTATTTCCCGGAAAATCTGGACGATACCAAAAAATACCCGCTCATCTTAGTTCTGGATGCCGACTATCTTTTTGATCAAGTAGTGGCCACCTCAAAATTCTACAGTCGCTTTCACGGTATGCCAGAGAGTATTATTGTGGGCGTGAATCAAAGTAAAAATGATTTAAGGTTTGAGGATTGTGCCTTTGAACCGGATACGGGCCTACCCTCCGAAAAAGGAAAGAAATTCTTTGAATTTCTAGGTATGGAGCTTATCCCTTATTTAGACTTGAATTTTAGTACGGCTCCTTTTAAAATGATTTTGGGTTATGATATCACCGCTAATTTCCAAAACTATTGGTTGTTCAAGGA
Source organism: uncultured Maribacter sp. (assembly GCA_905479535.1). Classification (GTDB taxonomy): domain Bacteria; phylum Bacteroidota; class Bacteroidia; order Flavobacteriales; family Flavobacteriaceae; genus Maribacter. Next base: position 1,311 of record CAJQMW010000015.1, read on the forward strand.
TAATTCCCTTTTTAATGCTTACGTTAGTATTTCACCAACATTGGCTCCAGAAATGGAGACTAGGGTTCCAAGTCGTTTGGGAAGTTTTGACAAACAAATATTTTACCAACTTATTGTTGAGGGGGAACCTAGTAATGATACCCCGGCCATAATGGCCATGGACAAGGGAATCAAGGCCATTGACAAGGAGACTTTACATTATTTCTTTGATGAGTACAAAGGTGCGGATCATATTTCCGTTGCCACCTACGGTATAGGTAAAGCTTTCGATAATATCTTCGGGATGTTCAAACCTATAAGTCCTAAGGAATACAAAACCCAAATATTGACTTCGGAAGAACCGGTCTTTCAATACTTGGAAAATAAATACAAAGGCATCGAGGATTTATTCGGGTTTAGTAAGCCCGTAGAACTAAATGACATTATGGCCATATACGCGGCTTCAAGAAAAAAGGAGGATTTTGAATCGTTAAAACCATTGTCCGATTTATGTAAGGCCCAGTACCCGGATACTATGCTCGGCTTTTATTTTGAAGGGGAATATTACGAACAGTTAGGAGAACCTAAAAAAGCCCTCAAAACATTTGAGAAGGCCTTTCAAATGGAAGAGATAGATTTCCTAACGAAAGAAATGGCACTAGAAAAAATGGATGCACTGAAAGCTGACTTTGGATTTTAAAATCCATATCAACTCCCGAACCCCAAGTCTTAAACCCTACTATCTATGATTAAAATCGATGCTAAATACTTTCTTGTCTCGGGAATTCTATTTACATATTTTGGATTAAAGGGTGAATTCAATTTGGTGTATAACGGCCTTGCCTTGTTGATGGCCTGGGCCTCTTTTTTTATCGCCTTCATGGAATTCAACAAGAAAAGATACGAGGACGATTAGTTCTTAATCCGAAGTAAAAACCCGAACAATTTTCAAACTTCTTGCTACCTTTAGCCCAAACTGCAATAGCTAAGGATGGCCAAAACCAAAACAGCATTTTTTTGTCAAAACTGTGGTACCCAATATGCCAAATGGGTGGGGCAATGTTCCGCTTGCAAGGAATGGAACACTGTTGTAGAAGAAGTTGTACAAAAAGAGGAAAAAAATAGTTGGAAAACGCCTTCTAACACCGCTAAAAGAGTTTCAAAACCTTTATTGGTCAATGAAATAAGTACGGAAAAAGAGTTACGTCTCAATACTTTTGACCTTGAATTCAACAGGGTCCTGGGTGGCGGCCTGGTCCCCGGTGCATTAGTACTTTTAGGGGGGGAACCAGGAGTGGGTAAAAGCACACTAATCTTGCAGATTGCCCTTAAATTACCCTATAAAACTTTGTACGTTTCCGGAGAGGAAAGTCAGAAACAGATTAAAATGAGGGCGGATAGAATTCATCCCAACAGCCAAACTTGTTTTATTTTAACGGAAACCAAGACACAGCATATTTTCAAACAAATTGAAGCAACGGAACCGGATATTGTAGTGATCGATTCTATACAAACCCTTCATTCGGACTATATAGAATCAGCTGCGGGGAGCATCTCACAAATCAGGGAATGTACGGCAGAACTTATCAAATTTGCCAAAGAAACCAATATTCCGGTTATCCTAATTGGCCATATTACCAAGGACGGCTCCATTGCCGGACCCAAAATTTTAGAACATATGGTAGATACCGTCCTTCAATTTGAAGGAGATCGCAACTATGTGTATCGTATCCTGCGTTCCTTAAAGAATAGGTTTGGATCTACGGCAGAATTGGGTATCTATGAGATGCAAGGAAGCGGACTTAGGGAAGTGAATAACCCTTCCGAGGTATTGATTTCAAAGAATGATGAAGGCCTTAGCGGTACCGCCATCGCTTCTACCGTTGAGGGGATGCGGCCTTTATTGATTGAGATTCAGGCCCTAGTAAGTACTGCAGTTTATGGAACCCCACAACGGTCTACCACAGGATACAATGCCAAAAGACTCAACATGCTTTTGGCAGTTTTGGAAAAACGTGCCGGATTTAAACTGGGTGCCAAAGATGTATTTTTGAACATAACCGGGGGGATTTCAGTAGACGACCCGGCAATTGACCTAGCGGTAATAGCTGCCATACTTTCCAGTAATGAGGATATTCCTATTGAAAAAGGGTTCTGTTTTGCGGCAGAAGTCGGGCTCGCAGGGGAAATACGCCCTGTACAGCGTGTGGAACAGCGGATTCTTGAAGCCGAAAAATTAGGTTATACGACCATCATAGTTTCCAAAAACAATAAAATTGGGCTAAAGAGTACCAAAATTAAGGTACAGCTGGCTGCCAAGATTGAAGATGTTGTTAGGAGTCTTTTTGGTTGAGCATTGAAAATTTAGTTAACTTTAAATAAAAATTTTGTTCGAAACTTCATTCAACATAGGTACAGGCTCATATACAATCCCAGAGATTGCTAGCATCCTTAGATTACCTTATCACAAAGTGAACCTTTGGGTAAATAAATATTGGGATGGAGAACTGGGTAAAGTGTTTGAAGGACAGTATTCATGGAAAATCAAAAACTCAAAAGCAGTCAACTTCAACACGCTTATTGAGTTTTATATACTCATTTTGTTCGCTGAAGCAGGGGTCAAAACTAGGGAAGTTCTTAATGCACATACAGAATTGTCAAAAAAATTTGATACCAAATATCCTTTTTCCCAAAAGAACATACTTGAGAAAATCAGAACTGATGGCAAAAAAATTTTTTTAAGAGTCAATGATGATACGATTTCTTTAGACGGCACAAAACAATTGAATCTTATGTTCATCAAACAGTTCTTCAAAAATTTAGATTTTGGGGAGGATTCTATCGCCTCTAAATTTTGGCCTTTAGGAAGAGACAAAGCTGTCATCGTAGATCCAAAAAGACAGTTTGGACATCCCGTGATTGAGAAAACTAATATTTATCCTGAAACTATCTTTAATTTGTTCCAAGCTGGAGAACCAATCGAATTTATTGCTTTTACCTATGATTTGAATGAAAAATCAGTGAGGGATGCGATAGAATATTGTACGGCAGCATGATTATTTTTGTCGATGAAAATTTACCTCCTCATCTTGCTAGAGGTTTTGACATCCTACAAAAACCGGAAAACATTAAGCTTACTGGAGCTATTTTTGTTAAATCCATTGTGGATGAATTTGGGAGAGGATACTTGGACGAAGAATGGATTCCCTTAGCAGGTGAAAAAGAATCTTGTATTCTAACGCAGGATTACAATTTGAGAAGAATTAGACATCAAAAAGAATTATGCGACAAGCATCAATTGGGAATGTTCTATTTAAGACCACCATCCAAAAAAGGTTTTACATATTGGGAAATTATAGGAATTCTACACAAGTATTGGCCAGATATATGTAAAATTGCCATTTCACAAAAAAGACCTTTTGCTTATGAAATTAGGTCCAGAAGAGGGATAAGTCGTCTTTAAGTTTATCAATGAAAAAAAATTAATCAAATAAAAATAACAAAATACTTCTAACGCTTATCCCTCATAATTCTAGCAATGACCATAATGATGACAATCACCGCAAGAATCAATACGATTTGACCAAATCCAACTTTTAAGAAAAAAAGATTATTCATATCTATGGTGCGGGATTTGGAATCTGTTCGTGGATATCGGCTATTCCCTCTAGAACGGCATCGGATAATTCTATAGCTATACTTCCTATATTTTCCTTGAGCTGCTCCATAGAAGTTGCCCCGATGATGTTGCTGGTTACAAAGGACCTACTATTTACAAAAGCCAAGGACATTTGCGCTAATGACAGGTCATTTTTTTGTGCCAACTCATAATATTTTTGTGTAGCGGCAACAGCCGTCTCACCGCTGTATCTTTTATAGTTCGGAAACAGCGTTATTCTGGCGCCATCGGGTTTCCGGTCTCCTAAATACTTTCCGCTCAGCACGCCAAATCCTAAAGGGGAATAGGCCAGTAGTCCAATTTGTTCGCGAATGGCAATTTCGGACAAGCCAACTTCGAACAACCTGTTCAACAAACTGTATGGATTTTGAATAGTAATACTTCTCGGGAGCGTCGCATGGACTTTGCTTTCTTCCAGATAACGCATCGTTCCCCAAGGGGTTTCATTGGAAATCCCAACATGGCGAATTTTCCCTTCACGTATCAAGTCTCGCAACGTTTCCAAGACCTGATGTATATTGTCCTTCCAATGATCAGAGATGTCATGGGTGTAGCCTCGTCCTCCAAAATAATTGGTGTTGCGTTCTGGCCAATGCAGCTGGTACAGATCTATATAATCCGTTTGCAAACGCTGTAAACTTCCTTCTACCGCTTCAATAATAGATTCCCTACTAAAACCTGTTGTCCTAATAAATTTAGCAAACTCCGCCTTACCTGCAATTTTAGAAGCAAGGATAACCTTGTCCCTATTTCCGTTCTTTTTGAACCACGTACCAATAATCTTCTCCGTATCCGAATGCCGATCAGGATGAGCTGGAATTGGATAAAGTTCTGCGGTATCAAAAAAATTCACACCTTGGTCTAAAGCATAATCCATTTGCTCGTGGCCTTCGGCCTCCGTGTTCTGGTTTCCCCAGGTCATGGTTCCCAAACAAATCTTGCTTACCTCAATATCAGTATGAGGCAGTTTTGTATAAATCATTTACTAACTTTCTATAATTTATGAAGCGCCAAAATTACAAAAATATATGCGCTATGTTTTGATCGTCGGTCTAGTTTTCAAGCTCCAATAGAATAGGACAATGATCACTGTGCTTGGCTTCCGAAAGTATTACGGATCGCTTCAATTTGTCCCTAAGTGGCTCCGCTACCATTCCATAATCCAAACGCCAGCCTTTATTGTTGTTCCTGGCATTGGCCCTGTAACTCCACCATGTATAATTATCCGGTTCCTTGTTAAAATGGCGGAAACTATCAATAAAACCACTTTTTATAAAATTCCCAATCCATTCCCGCTCAACCGGTAGGAAGCCCGAAACGTTTTTTAAACCTACGGGATTGTGTATATCTATCGCTTCATGGCAAATATTATAATCGCCCAGAACTATTAAATTGGGATGTGTTTTTCGAAGCCCATCGGTATACCTCTGAAAATCGGCCATATAGGTGAGTTTATGGTCCAGCCTTTCCATATTGGTGCCAGAAGGTAGGTACATGCTCATCACGGAGACATCTCCGTAATCCGCACGAATATTTCTTCCTTCAAAATCCATATAATCGATTCCCGTACCCACCTCCACATGATCAGGTTGATTTTTAGAAAGAATAGCAACCCCGCTATATCCTTTTTTCTGGGCACTGAACCAGTGGTTATGGGCGTACCCTGCCGCTTCAAAAACTGAAAGGTCCAATTGTTCTTCCATTGCCTTTATTTCCTGTAGACACACCACATCCGGATTCACGGATTTCAACCACTCCATAAAACCTTTTCTCAACGCGGCACGAATACCGTTAACATTATAGGATACTATTTTCATAGATTGAATTTGGTTCAAAAATAGAAAAAGGCATCTACTCTAGCCTTCTTTGTCAATTTTTAAAATTTTAACTTCGCCGCTTTGGAACAAGATTTGTATTAAACTTTTTGTTCTTAATAATGGATTATCATGAAAAATATAGTTCTCATCTCATCTGTCTTGCTTATTACAACTTTGGCCAATGGTCAGGCATATCCGCAGTTTGCCAATAACCACGAGGTAAAATTTAATATCGGTCAGTTTTTGGCAACTTCAACCGTTGAAGGTTCTTACGAATATTATTTTAACGAGGACACCAGTATTGGCGGAACACTTTATTTTAATGGAGATGCTACGGATTATAACGGAAATTTTGGAATCGGCCCTAACCTGAGGGCCTATTTCGGTTACAACCCTCGGAGCGGATTTTTTGCCGAAGCTTTTGGTTTGTACTATACTGGTGAAGACGAAGTAAACACCACTGCACTAGGTAGTCGAAACAACGATTACGGCACTACAGCTTTGGGTTTAGGTCTTGGAACAAAATGGGTGACCAGAAGTGATCGCTTTACCATGGAATTCAATGGGGGTATAGGTAGGAATATTAATCCGGAAGATTTTCAAAACGCGTTCATGTTCCGTGCAGGACTTTCCATTGGGTTCCGATTTTAAGTCCTATTTTTGATGCTTCAAATCTTTTCATGAAGCTATTCTCCATACTCTTTCTAATTCTTGGGCTTTCCTTTTGTTTAGGGCAGAATCCCCAAGTAAATGATAGTGTTACGCAATTGGATGAAGTTATTCTTTTAGATGCCCTTAAGAAAAAGAATGTAACGGGCATCGTACCCTCCGAAGTTATTTCCGCTAAAGTCTTTCAAAATTATAGTCCGGTATCAATGGTCAATGCTATGAACCAGATTCCAGGAGTTTATATTCTTTCGGGAGCCCTAAATACCAATAGGATAACCATTAGGGGCATTGGGGCTAGAACCCTCTTTGGCACGGACAAGCTAAGAATGTACTACGCCGATATCCCTGTAACGGATGGCTCCGGGTTTTCTTCTATCGAAGCCTTTGACTTGGAGAACCTCAGTCAAATAGAGGTCGTTAAAGGGCCTAAAGGAACGGCCTATGGGGCCAATTTAGGCGGAGCCATTTTATTGAATCCAAAAGAGGCTTTAGGAAGGTCAACGAACTTATCCAACAATTTTACTGTGGGTTCTTTTGGACTTTTAAAGAACAACCTTTCTTTTAATCATTTTGACGGTAAACTTAGGCTCGGGCTGCAATATGGTCATTTGGAAACCGATGGGTATCGCCAGAACAGCAATTTTGAACGGGATGGTATCCTACTGAACACTTCCTATCAAATCGATGAAAAAAACAAAATTTCAGTGTTGGTAAACTATATCGATTTTACCGCTCAAATTCCCAGTTCCTTAGGGGCGACAGCCTTTGCCGAAAATCCGCAACAGGCTACTTTTACCTGGCGTGCATCCCAAGGTTTCGAGGCCAACGAATATACCTTGGTCGGAATGAACCATGCTCATCAAATTACCGATAAATTGGAAAATTCCACAAGTATTTTTTATACATATCTGGATAAGGACGAAGCCCGACCTTTTGGGATATTGGGCGAAATCACCAAGGGATTCGGATTTCGAACTCGATTTTTAGGACAATTTGTTTTATTAGGCAAATCCGCCGATTATTCGTTCGGCGCAGAACTCTTTAAGGACGAGTACGACTGGGATGAATTCGAGAATCTTTGGGAAGAGAACGACGGCAATGGAAGCCTAAAGGGAGAGCAATTTGCCCGTAACAAAGAGTTTAGAAGCCAATGGAACGCTTTTGGCACCTTACTATTCCCCTTTACGGATAAGTTCTCTGCACAGCTTGGGCTCAATCTCAACAAAACACAATATGATTATCGCGATTTGTTCAATACCGGAACAGAGAACAAAAGTGCAGAACGAAATTTCAAGGCTATTTTATTACCCAGCCTTAACCTCAATTATACCTTTTCTGAAAACCATTCCGTTTTTGCCAATGTAAGCCGAGGCTTCTCCAATCCTACCGTGGAAGAAACCTTGACCCCGGAGGGAGTCATAAATCCGGATATCACCCAAGAGACCGGGACCAATTACGAATTGGGAACAAAGCTGTTTTTGGATGAAGGTCGCTTACAGCTCAACCTATCCATCTATCAAATGAACATCAAAAACCTACTGGTCGCGGAACGCATAACCGAAGACAGATTGGTAGGGAACAATGCCGGAAAGACCCGTCATCGTGGGCTGGAAATAGGCTTAAATTATACGTGGAGAATATCTAAGGACATACAATTGGCGCCTTTTGTAAACTTTACCTTAACAGACCAGGATTTCGTGGAATTTATAGATGATGGGGAGAATTTTTCTGGAAACCCGCTCACAGGAGTTCCCAAACAGCGTAGGACGTCCGGTATTCAATTAAGGTTTTTTGAAAACTTCTATTGGAACACCACCTGCCAATATGTAAGTGAAATTCCACTCACCAATGCCGCTGATGTATATAGCGATCCGTTCACTGTTTTTAATACCCGAACGGGCTATCTCAAAAAATTATCGAACCATTTCACCTTGGGAATCGATTTTGGTATCAATAACCTTT
>CAJQMW010000016.1 GCA_905479535.1 uncultured Maribacter sp.
TATCTGACTATAAAAGGCTTCGGCGATTGCGGGGTAATAATTGAGCAGGGCACTCCCGGAAGTACAAACGATGGCTACTGGCTTACAAAGTTGCTGTGCCATCCCCAAGGCAAAAAATGCGGCGCAGCGCTCATCAACAATACTAAAACAGTTAAAAAAAGGGTTTTCCGTGAATGAAATGGTCAAAGGCGCATTTCGAGAACCCGGAGAGATTACTATGTTGGAAATATCCTTTGCCTGGCAATGTTGCACAATAGTCTGGGCTAAAGGAATTGATGAGTATTTCATGCTTTACAAAAATACAACCTGTTAGGTCCAAACCCAATAGTTTAAACCGTTATTTGGCATATAAAACTTTAAGCATGGTACTACTTTTGTTCACGGTTTCTTCCCACTCACTTTCTGGGTCGGAATCCTTGGTGACCCCTCCCCCAACATAAATAATGGCCTTATCATCAACTACTTGAAGACAACGTAAATTCACGAATAGTTCGGTGGATTTCTTTACAGACCGGTAAGCTCGGTTTTCAATATTCCCTTTGTTGGAATTCCTTTTCGTTTCGGAGGTAAGATTAAGCTCACCCAGGAAACCCGTATAAAACTCCCGGTCGTAATTCTCATGTTCCAGAATGAAGTTTTTACTACCTTCTTTGGGTAATCCGCACACCGCAGGTGTAGGATGTAGTCGCTTTATAATTTCTGGTAGTAAATCGGGATTAAGCTTTCCGGAAATACTGGTTTTCAAATGCAGCAAATTACCGGCCTTTATCGTGGACACTTCAGAAATTGAGATATCGGAGGCAATCTCTTTCAAGGCTTTATGGATATAATCAGTAACCAATTGCTGTTCTTCCCTTTCCTTATTTCCCCAAGAAGGATTTAGATTTCCTGTAAAAGGCTGTGTGCCAGCTAAAGAGTTGGTCGTTAAATGACCATTCTCCAGCTTTAAGAACTTCTCCGGTGTTGCACCTAACCACAACCCAACTTTTGGGTGAAACCAGATGTAACAGAAGGCACTGGAATAGGTGTCCAATAGCCTTTCAAAAATGGATGTCGGGTTAATCTCAGCTTCGGTTTTTATTGTTCTTGAAAGCACCACTTTTTGAAGGTGACCGCTCTTAATTTCCTCAATTCCTTTTTCTATTAAGTAAGTATGATAAGATTTCTCCGCTTCTGAAATATCAATTTCAACAGCATCATCTATTAAATAATTCGCGTTGCTTGAAAAAATTGCTTTATCATCTCTATCAGGTTTTAAGAGTATCGCTGGTGTAGAAGTATCAAATGGTGCAAATACAAAACCCTCTTCCGTAAAATTAACCGCTTCGTGAATAGATGTGTCATCCTGGAATAGAACTTTTACGAAGGGTTCATTAGGCTTTCTATACGCCGTAAAGGGAAGTCCAACCTCGTACTGGTGGTCTACTTTTTCTAAAAAATCAGAAAACATAGTTATGTTCTAGGTAAGGAAATGGTTGTTAGCTTACAGAGTGATATCAGGTTATCCTCATCATCGGTAATGCGTATATGCCATAACTGGGTAGTCCTACCCTTGTGCACTATAGTTGCCTTTGCGTAAACAAAACCCTCTCGTATGCTCTTTACATGGTTGGCGGATATCTCAAGCCCCCGTACAAATAATTTTTGTCCGTCCAGGAAAACAAAAGAAGCCATGCTGCCAACACTTTCTGCCAGTGCCACGGAGGCACCCCCGTGCAAAACACCATCTGGCTGATGCACTTTGGGAGTTACCGGCATTTTGGCAATTAGAAAGTTCTCCCCAACATCTATGTACTCTATTTCCAAAGTTTCCATCATCGTATTTTTGGATGATGCGTTACATACTTTTAGAATTTTATCTTTGTACCCGTCCATTGGCGTTTTTTTGTAAAATTAAGGAATAGGAGACCAAGTACCTCAAAAGAGGTGTATAGAATTTATATGAGAGAGAAAACTAAAAGTGTTACTTACAACAGTACAAATACCTACGAAACACTAAACGAGTTAAACGTCAAAACAAAAAATGTCTGGATCGTTTTTCACGGAATAGGTTATTTGAGTCGCTATTTTTTAAAATATTTTGATGAGCTCCCCCAAGAGGAAAATTACATCATAGCTCCGCAAGCCCCCTCAAAATACTACTTGAAAAACGAATATAAATACGTAGGTGCCAGTTGGCTTACTAAGGAGAATACCGACCAAGAAATTAAAAATGTCCTATCCTATTTGGATAATGTATTGGAAGCCGAGCAGATTCCGGATAACAAAAACTTCATAATTTTTGGATTCTCACAGGGAGTTTCCATAGCTATGCGATGGCTGACAAGGAGAAAGTTGAATTGCTCTAAATTAGTTCTTTATGCAGGTGGAATTCCCGAAGAATTGACTGGTTCGGATTTTCAACATCTCATTGAAAACGAATCTGAGGTTCATATAATTGTTGGAAATACTGACGAATACCTCACCCCAAAAAGAATGGAAATTGAATCAAAGAAAATAGAGAAGCTTTTCCATGGCAAAGCCCACCAACTTGTTTTTGAAGGTGGGCACGAAATCAAAAAGGATATTATAAACGCTTTGGTTTAATGTAAAATAGGACGGTTCTAGAAAATAAAAGGGTAAAACCGATGCCCTTGCCTATGGAGGACTTCCATCATTTTGACCAGTGCAGCTTCTAAAGAAAAACTTGTGCCGTATTCTCCTTCATCCATTGAAACACCTGGAAAAATCAGTCTTCGTTTTCCGCTACCTGTTCTGACTCGTAATAAATTATTTTCCTTGTTTTATAGGTATTGTCCGGAGTGATGATTTGCTTGACCCAATTACCCCCTTCTTCTTTATCGTATTGGTAGATATACTCCTTTTTTTCAATCATATCCCCTCTTTTTGAGATTTCCTCGATCAACATTCCGTTCGCGTCATATTTAAAAGTCGTCCTCACGGTTGGAACGAAGCTTTTTTCCTCCTTATCAAACTCAAATTCTTGCTGTGCCAACAATTTACCTTCAGGGCCGAAAACCTCTTCGAACGCCATGTTCTCCTCTCCCTTTAAAAATTCTTTAGTCAAAACCACTTTTTGCATTACCCCATTTTTACCCTTTTGAGAGGAAGTCCTAACCGATTTTAAGGGTACGTTATTCATTAGATAGGTTGTAGTAGATTCTCCTTTGTATTTCTTATAATCTACCAAAGTGACATCTGTTCCATCATTATTGCTTCTGGTCATCTTCACCAAATTCCCATTATCATTGAACTCATACACATACTGGTCAAGAAACTCTTTTTCGTACGAAACTATTTTCTCTGTTATTTTACGTTTGGGTAACGAATCAATTTCATAGAAGTTTGCAATAGAAGTACTTGGGTCAAAAGCGTCATCACGGTATGTCTCCGACCTTTTTTCTAAAAGTTCACCGCCATTATACCTATAATAAGTAACATCATAGTCATTACCATTATATCGTGTTACAGACTTTGTAAGAAGGCCTTCCTTATTGAAGTCATATTCTTCCTTTCCGTATTTGGTGATGACATGACAGGTTTTTACGCTATCCTTTAAATCAAAATCCGCCAAGGAGAAAATCTTGAATTCCTGGGCATTACTTTCAATGAAAAAACTGAGCACAAGGAGGGTGAAAATGTGACGGTAGTTGTTTCCCATACATCAAAATTACGCTATATTCCTACAACGGAAAACAAAAGATAAACCAAAAATAAAAAGGAGCGGTGGTTACCGCTCCTTTTTCGATGTTATGCTTATGAAAATTACTTGACTTCTTCGAAGTCCACGTCTTCTACGTTATCGCCTTCAGGTGAAGTTGCATCAGCAGTGGCTTCTCCTTCAGGAGCTCCACCGGCTTGTTGCGCTTCAGCTTGTGCCTTATACATCTCTTCGGATGCTACTTTCCAAGCTTCGTTTATCTTATCCAAAGCTGGCGTAATCAAAGCCAAGTCCTTAGTTTCATGAGCTTTCTTCAATTCTTCCAAAGCTTCCTCGATAGGTTTTTTCTTATCATCCGATAATTTATCCCCAAATTCCGTCAATTGCTTTTCGGTCTGGAAAATCATCGCATCGGCTTCGTTCAACTTATCCGCTGTTTCTTTGGCTTTTTTATCAGCATCCGCATTAGCTTCCGCCTCTGCTTTCATCTTTTTAATCTCCTCTTCGGTCAATCCAGAAGACGCCTCAATACGAATATCCTGAGTCTTATTGGTCGCTTTATCCGTGGCTGATACTTTAATAATTCCGTTAGCATCAATATCGAACGTTACTTCGATCTGAGGTGTTCCCCTTTGTGCTGGTGGAATACCGTCTAAGTGAAACCGCCCTATAGTCTTATTATCGGCCGCCATAGGTCTTTCCCCTTGCAACACATGTATCTCAACCGAAGGTTGATTGTCCGCAGCTGTAGAGAATACTTGTGATTTCTTGGTAGGAATGGTAGTATTAGCATCGATCAACTTGGTCATAACGCTTCCCATGGTCTCAATACCCAAAGAAAGTGGTGTTACATCCAATAACAATACATCCTTTACATCTCCTGTTAGAACACCACCTTGGATAGCTGCTCCTACAGCTACAACCTCATCTGGATTCACTCCTTTAGAAGGTTTTTTGCCAAAGAACTTCTCTACCGCTTCTTGTACAGCAGGAATTCTAGTAGATCCACCTACAAGGATGATTTCGTCGATATCGCTTTTTGATAATCCGGCAGCTTTTAATGCTGTCTGACAAGGTTCGATAGTTCTTTTTACCAAGTCATCAATCAATTGATTGAATTTCGCCAAGGTCAATGTACGTACCAAGTG
>CAJQMW010000017.1 GCA_905479535.1 uncultured Maribacter sp.
AATACATTTGAAAATAAACTTCGTCACTGCATTACAATTAGCGCCATTGCCAACAGAGCAGGCACGGCTTGAATGAAGAATATTTTTTTAGTTACCGTGAAAGCGCCATATATACCGGCGACAGCAACACAAGCCAAAAAGAATAGCGCGATGTTGGATTTCCAGACGGCATCTTCAATAAAGAAGGTCCAAATAAGTCCGGCGGCTAAAAACCCGTTGTACAAGCCTTGATTGGCGGCCATAGATTTCGTCGGCTCGAACAATTCGGCAGGAAAATTTCGAAATACTTTTCTTCCTTTGGTCGTCCATGCGAACATCTCAAAATACAGAAAATAGAGGTGGAGCGCCGCTACAATCCCGATTAAAATATTGATTGGATATTCCATAATTAATCTTTAGGAACAAATCGCTCATCAACGGGCATTACCGTACCGCAATTGTCACAGGTCCTCAATTCTTTGGATCCGTAGAAATGCTTAAAATGACCGAGAAAGTCTTTTTCTATATCGTTCAAGGTAAAATAAGCTTCATAGAGCTTATGGTTACAATTGTCACAGAACCAAAGCAGGCCATCATCTACCTTCATATGGCCCCTTTTTCTTTCTATTACGAGTCCAATAGAATTCTTATGCCTAACAGGCGAGTGGGGTACTTTAGCCGGGTGTAAGTACATATCCCCGGGGCCTAATTTCATGGTTTTTTTTTGATTGTCTTCCTGAATATGGATTTCAATACTGCCTTCCAATTGATAAAAAAGTTCTTCCGTTTCGTTATAGTGGTAGTCTTTCCTTGCATTGGGCCCGGCGACTATCATAACAATATAATCCCCAGCGTCTTTATATAGATTTTTATTTCCTACAGGGGGTTTTAAGCTGTCCCTGTTTTCCTCGATCCACTTGTTGAGATTGAAAGGTGCCTGGATATTCATTCGTATAATTTTGATGAAAGTTAAAAAAACCATTGGGGCTAACCTAAACCAGGGGAATAAAAAAAGCCCCTGAATCTCTCAAAGGCTTGTAACTTGATTGAAATAGTTATTTGGTTGACACTGGTCTATATTTTATAAAACAGCTGGGTAAAGTAGAAGTTGCCCGTTGCATCTTCCTTGATGCTAACAGCTGTATGGGTGAAATCGCCCTCCATGGTTTTTTTGTGGCTAGAACTGTTGTACCAGCCCTCAAAAGCTGCTTGCGCAGTTTTATAATCTTTTGCTACATTTTCGGCGACCATTTCCACCTCCACTTCAGAGTTTATGCTAGAAGCCCTTGAACTAAAGTTATCGTGACTTATGGTACCTTTTGTTATCATATAGTCCGTATGTCCATTGGCATACTTATAGGCAACCTCACTGAATTCCAAGATATTGGAACCCAAACTTATCCTATGGTCATTCACGATTGACAGAAGCTCACCCTCTAGTTGAACCATATTCGTTGTGGCAACTATTGGAATCTCATCTGCCGACTCACTTGTACACGAAAGAATGAATACAAGGAAAATCGGGACAGCGTAGCGCAATCTCATTTTCATAAAATGTTCTATTTGCAAGCAGGTTGCTCACCGCAGTGAAGTAGGTGCGTAAGAAGGGATGTTTCTATGTTCTCTTTTCGATGGGGGAAATCGATTTTTAATATTAAGTAATATTGACGTAGCTCCGGTAAAAATAGCTATTTTTTCGATAAAGTGTAAGCAATCAAGGAATAACGACCGCCCGGTATTCTTAGATTACGTACTCCTGTGGATTCTCTTTAGTGACCGTACCTGATTCGAGAACGCGATCAAAAACAAAGGCACCAATATTTTTGATGGGCCGGTATAATTTGGACTCGTATTTTGTATCCGCATCAATGATATCTAGATCATGGTTAAGCCGATCAAAGAAAATTAAGAGGGCCCCGAGGATAACGGCCACTTTAAAGATCCCAAAAATGCCACCCGCAATTTTATTGATAAGTCCTAGCATGGCAAAGTCGGCAATCTTTGTCAAGAATTTTCCGGCGATATGGACAATGAGGACAATAAGGATAAAAGTGATGATAAATGCTGAGATATTGATGTATTGTTCGTTCCACTCCATATGATCGGAAAGATAATCTCCGGTTATATATGAAAAGTGAATGGCCCCAAAAATACCGGCAATAAGCGCTATTATGGAGGCAACTTCCAAAAAAAGACCATTTTTAAGCCCTTTCCAAAGTCCCCAAACCAACATCAGTCCTAATATGATATCTAAAAAGCTCATTTAAAAAAGTGTTTGAACAAATATAGAACTTTGATTAGTACCTTTACTATTCTGGAAATTGACCACTAAAAAAGAAGCTAAAAAATGGCCAGGGATATACAATTAAAGGAGCGTTGGGATTTTTTGGTAGGGAAGCTTTCCAAAAAGTTCGCCGATGGGGACCCTATGGAACTGGATGCCATAATCTATTTGGTGGGCATTCAAGAATTGGGGCAATATCATAGAAAATATAAAAAAGATGACAAGCTAGACTTGATGCATATCGCCATATGTA
>CAJQMW010000018.1 GCA_905479535.1 uncultured Maribacter sp.
ATTAGGTTCATCCACTCCATCCGAAGCTTCCACCTCATAATACCATTTTTGAAAAAGTTGCATCGGATTGTCGGATATGGAATCTTCCATCAACGCACTTTTTTTGTAAGATCTTCTGTAATTCCCTAACTCTTTCTGCATCTGTTCGTCTAAAAAAGTAAGATACTCAAAGTTCTGTAAAAAAATAACAAGACCCCAAAGATTTTGGTAACCTTTGGGGTCTTAAAATGTAGAAGTCCTGTGGACTCAAATTCTATTTAGGGCCAGTTAACACAAAGCCCAAAAGTGGCTTTTTCGTCCTTTTTCTAGATTTCAGTGTTGATTTTTGGCCACGTAGCCCGCTATGTTTACCCAAAATCGCCTCGAAATCCGAAAAAATCATCAAAAAATCCATGGTTTTCGTTTAGTGCTAACAGGCCCTAATTAATCCACTCTTCGATAACTCATTTCTGTAGCTACTGGTGTATCCGCTGGATAAGAAATGTAAAATAAAGTCAAGGTTTTACCCTTAATTTCGAACCTACTTCCGTATGGTTCCCCATTTAATGTGATGGTCTCGGGCTCCGGCCTGAATCCTCTTTCCCATGAGGTATTCTCTAAAGCCTTAATAAAAATACTATCCGATCTAACATCAAAAGTTCCCGTATTTTTCGTTTGCCCTATAATTTCATTTGGATTCTCGTTTTTGAAACCATAAAAATCGACCTTGTAGGTGTGGCTCCCATCAATTCTGAATATTTGTGATGTTTTCATATCAAAATACCTAAAATCCGATTGGGAGGGCCCACTGGGTATTTCATCTACTCGACTCCAAGTACCCACTAATGCTTCACTACCAAAGTTTGCAACTACACTATCCTCTTTTTCACAAGAAACAAGAGCCACAACTACCATACATATGAATAATAGATTTCTCATAATCCGTTTCTTAATAGATGAATCTACTATAGTAAGGTTGCGCGGACGGACCGCTAAAATTCAAAGGACTTACCGTCTTCTGCCAAAAGGGTATTTGGAAAAATAACGGACGCCTCTTCCTTGAACAATTCAATGGACTTATATCTCGTGGAATAATGACCTAACATTAAAGTTTCTACCTCGGCAGCACTTGCAATGGTAGCGGCCTCCTTTGCGGTAGCATGTTTGGTCTTCGCGGATAAATGCACTTCGGATTCTAAAAATGTAGCTTCATGATAAAGTACACTTACATACTTTATCTGGGGAACAATACCCGGTTTATAAGCGGTGTCACTACAAAAAGCGTAGGACTTGGGCTTAGGGGGATCAAACGTAAGTTTCGCGTTAGAAATGACTTCACCTGTATCCAAGACCACATCCTTACCATTTTTGATATTTTGAAAATAGGCCTTATCAATCTTGTACTTGGCAACTGCATCAACGTTCAATTTACGTTCCCCAAGTTTTTCTCTGAATAGAAACCCGTTCGTGTATATTCTATGGTCTAAGGGGACTGTTTCTACCAATACCTTCTCATCCTCGAAGATTACTTCGCTATCTTTAGAAGTAAGTTCGTGAAAGCGGAGCGGATAATTCGTCCAGGAATCCCCCAACTTTAGTAATAGCGTAATGGCTTCCTTTATTCCTTTGGGCCCGTAAATGTGCATCTCTTTTTCCCTGCCTAATAGCCTGAATGTTGATATTAAACCTGGCAGTCCAAAAAAATGGTCCCCA
The DNA here is from genome assembly GCA_905479535.1 of uncultured Maribacter sp. GTDB lineage: Bacteria > Bacteroidota > Bacteroidia > Flavobacteriales > Flavobacteriaceae > Maribacter. Next base: position 1,693 of record CAJQMW010000018.1, read on the forward strand.
TGCAAGTGGGATATAAAAATATGGTTGATCCTGGAAAACTTTATTTTGTGTTTGCGTAGCTGGACCTGGGCACCTTCTCCACAATCAATAAGAAACATGTGGTTCTTTATTTCCAGCACTTGGGATGTTGGGTTGGTCAAGGTTCTTGGGGTGGCCGCATAACAACCTAGAATAGTAAGACGCATCTAATTAAAAGTTGAAAATGGATATTTGAAATAATTCTTGGTGTCTAACATTTCATTTTTTCATTTTTGATGATTTAACGATACTTGCCAAAGGCCTTATTATCTGAATTATCTCGTCCTTTATTTCGGTATACTTTTCCTTGGTAATGTAATCGGATTCATGAAGTAGTTCTACCCAATAATCGGTTTCATTCGCTTCCTTTAAACCTATGGACATTTTGTGAATAAAATCTTTCTTGCTTTCAGCATGTTCTGCCGCCTTGACCATTGCGCCGATTGACGTGCCGGATTTTAATAATTGTTTTGAAAGCACATATTCCTTTTTTTCCTCCTGAATAGCTCTAGTGATTTTTATAATTCTTAGGGCAAATTGAAAACTTTTTACGGCAATAATATTTTCCTTTTTCAATTTTTCATTTTAAATTCCAAGGTCCCTTTCTATTTCCTCCATCTCAATGATATCCTTTGCTTCTTGAAGCGTCGGCGCTATTGCGATTTCTTCGGGCACTTCATCATAAGAAACTTTTTCCGTTACCAGAACAAAAGATTTATCGTTAGCCCTATGTTGGTTGGAAAGCCGAAGAAACTCCATCACATCATTGGAGGTAAGTTGTTCAAACGAAAATAGATTGAGTATTAGATTATCGTTTTTGAGTTTTGAGTATTCCAGTTCCAAATTTTTTAGAAAAATGGAAAGGTCTTTTTTTCCCTGATAAATTATTGTCGTATTTCCATCTTTATCAAAAATCATGATGCTATTGTTTGATTTTAGAAGCTAATAAATAAATTACGGCCATACGAATGGCGACTCCGTTTTCTACCTGGTTCAATATGATGGATTGTTTGGAATCGGCCACATCACTCGTTATTTCCACCCCTCTATTTATAGGGCCCGGGTGCATGATGACAATTTCCTTTTTTAGGCTGTCCAATAATGCTTTGTTAACACCATATTGTTGAGTGTACTCCCTAGTAGTGGGAAAATAGCTAATATCAAGCCTTTCGTTCTGTATGCGTAGCATATTCGCCACATCGCACCATTCCAAAGCCTTTCGTAAATTGGTTTCTACCTCCACACCCAAGGAAGCGATATGTTTAGGCAAAAGGGTTTTGGGGCCACAGACTTTAACATTAGCCCCCTGTAGACGTAAAGCGAATATGTTGGACAATGCCACTCTTGAGTGCAGAATATCTCCAACAATAACGACATTCTTACCAGAGACATCTCCCAATTTCTCCCGGATACTATAGGAATCCAGCAGTGCTTGTGTTGGATGTTCATGTGCTCCATCCCCAGCGTTTATGATGGAGGCCTTAACATGTTTTGCCAGAAAAATACCTGCTCCCGGATTGGGGTGGCGCATCACCACCATGTCCACTTTCATGGAGAGAATGTTATTGACCGTGTCTATTAACGTTTCTCCCTTCTTGACCGAAGACTGACTTGCGGAAAAATTTAGCACGTCCGCGGAGAGGCGCTTTTCTGCCAGTTCAAAAGAAAGTTTGGTTCTGGTGCTATTCTCGAAAAATATATTGGCGATGGTGATATCCCTCAAAGAGGGCACTTTTTTTATAGAACGATTGATAACTTCCTTAAAGTGGTCAGCGGTTTCAAAGATGAGTTGAATATCCGACTCCCTAAGATATTTTATTCCCAATAAGTGTTTTACACTTAATTCTGCCATTTTCTTTGAAAAAGTTACTCGTTAATCGTTATTAGGTTGTTTCTTAAATACAAAGTCTTACTAACTTTTTTTATTTTCTAAGGCTTTACTAGGTAGTTCTAAATTGACACAAATTTCACGAATTCACACGAATCTTTTTTTGCTTACCCACTGCCAACTGACTACTTTTCACTTTTCACTAAATAAATAATATCTTTCCCATCATTTTCTTCCCAAAGAACCTTGACCTTTTCATCATCAATGGCGTCTACCTGCCTACCTCTGTAATTGGGCTGTATGGGTAAATGCCGGCTAAATCGCCTATCGATCAATATCAATAATTCTACTTCGGAAGGTCTACCAAATGATTGCAAAGCGGTTAAAGCGGCATTGATGCTTCGCCCGGTATAAAGAACATCGTCTACTAGCACGACTTTCTTATCCTCGACCAGAAAATTTATTTTGGTTTTGGTCGCTTCCAAGGTCTTCTCGCCCCTTCTAAAATCATCCCGATAAAAAGTAATATCCAAAAAACCCAAGTCTATTTCCTTTATACCGTATTCCTCCTTAAGGATTTTGCAAAGTCTTTCAGCTACGAAAATTCCCCTGGGCTGTATACCGATGATGACCGTATTTTTAAAATCCAAGTGATTTTCAAGTAATTGGCAAGCCAAACGATGTAGGATGATGTTGATTTCTTTTGAGGAGAGTAGTACTTTTTGACCCATATTAGTCCATCCACATTTTAGCTAGACAAAAATAGGGAATTCTCCCAAATAATGGTCAGTAACTTCCCAGAAACAAAAAGCCCCGACCTATTGGTCGGGGCTTCGTAAATATTAATCTAAAGATATTATAAGTCTACTTTTTCTTTTTCTTAGAATCCGCAGCTTCCAT
>CAJQMW010000019.1 GCA_905479535.1 uncultured Maribacter sp.
ATTATAAACGAGCATTTTAATCTGTCCTTTTTCGATTTTTTGAATCGATACAGGGTTATGGAAGCGAAGAATATGCTGATGGATTTTGAAAATCAAGGGTTGACCATGTCGCAACTTGCATATGAGGTCGGATTCAATAACCGAGCTTCCTTTTATAAAGCCTTTAAAAAATTTACGGGGTATAACCCTTCAGAATATCTGGAACAATCTAGAGCCTCTTAAAAAAGAGGAGTGAAAATTTTAAAGATTTATGGCATTAAAACACGGAATGAAAAGAAATAAGCGTAGTCATGAGTAAAACATACCTAGCAAATTCACATGAAAAAATGGATAACCTCTTGAAGATAGGAAATAATCATCCTAAAATATGGATACAAAATTCATCATAATTTAAGAAATTTTTGTAAGGATATCCATCTTAAAATCACTAACTTAGATAATAAAGCTAAAAATCTCATTTTAAAGTACTATACTATGATACAGAAATTATTTAATCCCTTAAACAAAACCATTATCAGGTCGCTATTATTATCGACCTTGTTTATGGTAACTTTTGGCGTTACATCTACGGCCCAAGATGTCGATTTTAAAGAATATAGCGGCGAAGTCTTGGATAATAAAACGAAAAAACCTTTGGTATTCGCAACCCTGACATTGGAAGGTTCCAATGTGAGTACCATTTCCAATACAGAGGGAGAATTTTCTTTAAAGGTGCCCGAATCGAGCATAGGTGCCAACCTGATCGTTTCCTTTTTGGGCTATAGCACCATTACGATGCCACTTGCGCAATTGAATGCCGACAACAATAAAATTTTAATGTCGGAATCGGTCATGAAACTCTCTGAGGTCAACCTGAGTGTTCCTAAGGATGCAGAAGCCTTGGTACGTGAAACACTTAAGAAAAGAGGTGATAACTATATCGACAAGCCTACGGTAATGACCGCGTTCTACAGGGAAACCATAAAAAAACGTAGAAAGAACGTAAGCCTCTCAGAAGCGGTGGTGAATATTTATAAGGCTCCCTACTCTTCAAACAAAACCGATGCAGTAAAATTATACAAGGCCAGAAAAAGTACCGATTACAGCAAATTGGACACTGTGGCCCTAAAATTACAGGGAGGTCCCTTCAATACCCTTTTTGTGGATATGGTTAAATACCCTGACTATATTTTCACGGACGAGTCCATAAGCTACTATAATTTCTCTTTTGACGGATCTACCCGGGTAAATAATAAACTAATTTATGTGGTTAAATTTGACCAAAAATCAGAGATTCTTGATCCACTGTTCGCTGGAAAATTATATATAGATGCCGAGAAAAAAATTCTAACCAGCGCCATTTACTCATTGAACATTACCAACAAGGATTTGGCTGCAAGGATGTTCGTCCGTAAAAAACCGAGAAATGCCGATGTATGGCCTACGGAGGTCGCCTATAGAGTTGATTATAGGGAAAAGGACGGTAAATGGTATTATGGCTACAGCAATGTACTTTTAGAATTCAAGGTAGACTGGGATAAAAGATTGTTCAATTCTGTATACAGCATGAATTCTGAAATGGCGATTACCGACTGGGAAGAAAATGTGACGAACTCAAGTCTGAAATACAAAGACCGCATGAAATCTAATATCATCTTAAGTGATGAGGCCATCGGTTTCGCCGACCCGGATTTTTGGGGAGCCTACAATATTATCGAACCAGAAAAATCCATTGAATCTGCCATAAGGAAAATACAGCGCCAATTAAGACGCGCAAAGGGTGACAACAGTGGCACGTCTATTCCTTAAAAGTTAGAAAAAAACTAAAAAAACAAAATCCCGTTGAATTTCTTCAACGGGATTTTTTTTTAGGGAACTATTTAAATTTATTCTGGCATTACTACAGCATCGATGGCATGTATAACCCCGTTGCTTGCAGCTACATCGGCCATAATCACGGTAGACATATTACCCTTTTCGTCTTCTAGCATCACCTTTCCGTCTTTTAAGGATAATGTAATTTCGCCACCTTGTACCGTAGTTACGGGAAAAGCACCATTGTTTCCATTAATAGCTTCTATAACAGCTGCCGCTTCGTATTTTCCGGAAACTACGTGATAAGTCAAAATTCCCGTTAAGGCATCTTTACCTTCCGGTTTCAACAAACCATCAACTGTTCCCGCTGGCAGTGCAGAAAAAGCATCATTTGTTGGAGCAAAAACAGTAAACGGACCGTCACTACTTAGTGTTCCTACTAAATCAGCAGCTTTAACGGCAGCTACCAATGTTGAAAAATTATCGTTTCCAGCAGCAACTCCTACTATGGTTTCTGATTGTGCAAAGGAGGCCGCACCGAATAAAAGCATTGCGCTGGCAGTAATCGTTTTAATCATTTTCATCTTTAGTGTTTTTAAATTAATTATTATGTGTTCTTGGTAAAGGTAGGTGAGAAAGGAACTCAACTATCACAAAATTTGTTTAATATTTTAAAGATTTTGTTAAACAAAGTATAATTCTATTATTACTTCTACATTAGAGGAGAACTATTTTTCATTACTACGCAGTCTAGACGACATTTTTTTCAGCGGACTTTCTGGTTTGTCCATAGGCGCCCTTCTGCCTATCTCAACTTATGCTCAAACCATCCAAAAACCTAAAGCTTTTTAAAAGGGCGATATCATAGGTTTAATTGCTCCATGGTATAGCTTTTCTCCGAAAGTTTTGGATGAGGCTTTAGAATCGCTAAAAAGTATGGGCTACGAACCTTACTATACCTCCAGAATAAATCAAGCTCAGGGCAATTTCAGCAATACGGATGAAGAACGGGTGGCCGATTTGAACCATATGTTCGCAAATCCTGAAGTAGATGGAGTTCTATGCCTGCGGATACGGATGTACCCGTATTCTTCCAAAAATAAATTACGAACTGATTAAAAATAACCCAAAAGCCCTTATCGGT
>CAJQMW010000020.1 GCA_905479535.1 uncultured Maribacter sp.
GAACTTGTTTTTTGGTCTGTCCATAAAGAGCGTCGTACTACTTTAAGTACGTTCGTCAACCCTATAAAGGTTCTAAGAAGGTGTTAATTCTGTAATTGATAGGATTGATGAAAATCATATTTCATAATATTTTTTATGAAAGATGAATAAGCTGCTGTACATTTGTAATATCTCAAAGGGGTGCTTAATCCCGGAACCAGAATCAGGCCAGTCCTGAATTGAGTTCAGGATGAAGCTGAGATTATACCCAATGAACCTGGGCGGGTAATGCCGCTAAGGGACGCGCAAGTCGCTTATTTGGAATTTTTCAATGTCCTTAGTTGGGCAAAATCAATTTTAACTTAGAATAATAGCCCCTTTTATTCGTAAAGTTTTTTACGGATGAAGACTTTTATTTTTACTACAATAGCCTTTATCGGGCTAACACTGGCCACATGGGCCCAACAACAACCAACGGACTCTTTAGAAGGCAGCAAGGTGGTATTGGATGAGGTATTCGTATCGGCCGTAAGGGTTACAAAAGAAGCCCCTGTAACATTTTCCAATCTTACCAAAGAAGATATCAAGCCACGTAATCTAGGGCAGGATATTCCAATTCTCATGAATTTTTTGCCATCCGTGGTCACTACCTCAGATGCCGGAGCTGGAGTTGGTTATACTGGAATTAGAGTTAGAGGTAGCGATGCTACCCGGGTTAATGTTACCATAAATGGTATTCCTTATAACGATGCGGAATCTCAAGGAACTTTTTGGGTAAACATGCCGGATTTCGCCTCTTCTACAGAAAGCTTACAATTACAACGTGGAGTGGGAACATCAACCAACGGAGCTGGAGCTTTTGGGGCGAGTTTAAATCTATTGACCGATGGGTTTTCCGAAAATGCCTATGGTCAGATATCATCTTCCGTTGGTAGTTTTAAAACGCTAAGGAACAACATTAAGTTTAGTACAGGGCTGTTGAACGACCATGTTGAAATCTCGGGTCGCCTATCAAGAATAACATCAGATGGCTATGTGGACAGGGCCACCTCAGATTTGGACTCCTATTTCTTACAGGGTGTTTATAAGGATGATAATACCTTGATCAAAGCCTTGCTTTTTGGAGGTCATGAAATAACTTATCAATCTTGGTACGGTGTTGATGCGGCAACTTTGGAAACCGATAGAACCTTTAATCCATCGGGGATATATACCGATGAAAATGGGAATATCCAATTTTATGAAAATGAGGTTGACAACTATAAGCAAGATCATGCACAACTCCTTTGGAACGAACAAGTCTCTGAATATTGGAGTACAAACTTAGCTTTACACTACACAAGGGGAAGAGGTTATTTTGAGCAGTTTCGGGAAGATGATGACTTCGTCACCTATGGGTTTGAACCGCTCATTGTTGATGGAGAAGAAGTGAATACAACAGATCTGATTAGAAGACGCTGGTTGGATAATGATTTTTATGGAACCGTGTTTTCCGCAAATTATCGGAAAGACAAGCTGAGTCTAATTTTAGGTGGAGGATGGAACAAATACGAAGGTGACCATTTCGGGGAGGTTATTTGGGCCAGATTTGCCAGTAATAGCGATATCGGGGACCGCTATTACGATGACACTTCTACCAAAACGGATTTTAACCTGTATATCAAAGCTAATTATCAGCTGAACGAGCATTGGTCCCTTTATGGAGATTTGCAGTATAGGACGGTAGGTTACAATGCAAATGGGGAGGAAACGGGTCTTGTGGATGATACGTTCAACTTTTTCAATCCTAAAGCAGGAGTGACCTATGATTTGAACCGAAACAATAATTTCTATTTTTCGTATGCCGTAGCGAACAGGGAACCCAATAGAAATGATTACGAAAGTGGGAACCCAAGGCCAGAAAGGCTGAACGATTTTGAACTGGGATGGCGTTACATTTCTCCAGATGTACAAGTAAATACGAATGTTTATTATATGAACTACAAAGATCAATTGGTCTTAACGGGCGAGCTGAACGATGTGGGAGCTCCTTTACGTGCCAATGTGGGCGATAGTTATCGTCTGGGATTGGAAGTCGATGCCAGTATTAGTTTCAATGAGAAATTTAGTCTTAAGCCAAATATTGCCCTAAGTTCCAATAAGAACAAGGATTTTATTTTCCAAAGAGATGGTGTTTTAAGGGAATTGGGAAATACCAATATTGCTTACTCGCCCGAGGTTATAATAGGAAATATTCTAACCTATAGCCCTACTGAAGTATTTCAAATTTCTTTATTATCCAAGTATGTAGGTAAACAGTATATGGGCAATATAGATGCTGAAAGTTCTGTGCTAGATGCTTATTCACAGACTGATTTGAATGTACAATATGAGTTGAAGTGCAATGGATTTTTAAAAAGTATCGTTTTCTCTGGATTAGTAAATAATCTATTCGATGCAGAGTTTGAATCCAATGGTTACTTTTTCACTTTTGACGATGATTTTTCGAATCCGGGAACCATCACAACTATTGAAGGAGCCGGATATTATCCACAGGCAGGAATTAATTTTTTATTGGGCGCTACGGTAAATTTCTAGATAAAGCATATGCGGCTAAAAGAGGAAATTTTAACTATTTTCAAGGTAAATAGAAAAAATAATGATGGGTATTTGGCAAACTTTTCTAATTCTCTTTATAACATCGTCTTTTTTACTTCCCTTAATTGCGTTGATTAATATTGAAAAAAGTGAGTTTAAGGGAAGTAATGATAAATTGATATGGGTTTTGGTGGTATTATTTTTACCAATACTTGAATCCTTAATTTACTTTACTATGGGAAGCAGGCAAAAGGTAGACAAGTCGGAGAGTATGGATTATTATTCAAAATAGATACAAATTGTATCAAAATAATTCTCAGTGCTAGTTGGAGACACTAACGATATTTCCTCCAAAAGTGGCTCGATATTCCAACATGTCGTAATAACGGTTGCCGTCATCCGGCCGGTTCAATTGTTGCCCTGTAAACAGACTGTACTGGTAGCCCTCACAGGAACATGTGGCCACTTGACCGTCCAATACCATTGTAGAACAGTTATTGGGTGCGTGATTGGGACAACTGGCCTCAAAAGCACGGAACTGGTTAAAACCTGTGTTGATAATAAACACACCCCTTGTGCCAATACTTTCGCTCGTCACTAAAACCACACTTCCGGTATTCGTTAAAGGGCTGTACAGTGGAAGATTTAAGTTGGCGTCAAAACGAAAACCTATTTCCTGTAGAAAGGGATTTCTATTGGTCCTATTACTACTACAGGAAAAAAGTAAAAGCATTAAAAAAATACCTAGAGTACGACTCATTTTGCAGGGCTGTTTTAAAAAACTTAAACAAAAATGGGTAAAAATTATGTATATTTGCGTTAAATCCTCTCTAAAAAAACCTTCTATACAAGGCAGCTGCAGAGGATTTCTCTATTTATAAAACGATGAAGTTATGGGTAACGTATCATACTATACCGCGGAGGGGCTAAAAAGGTTAAAAGATGAATTAAACCATCTTAGGGATGTTGAACGTCCAAAGGCCTCACAGGCAATTGCCGAAGCTAGGGATAAGGGAGATTTATCTGAAAATGCGGAATACGATGCTGCGAAAGAAGCTCAAGGACTTTTGGAAATGAAGATATCTAAAATGGAGGCTACCTTGGCTAACGCACGCTTAATAGACGAGTCGCAATTGGATACTTCCAAAGTTTTGGTACTCTCCACGGTAAAGCTTAAGAACCAGAACAACGGCATGGAAATGAAATACAAATTGGTCGCCGAGAGCGAAGCCGATTTGAAATCCGGTAAGATTTCGGTAAGCTCGCCTATTGGAAAAGGGCTGCTTGGGAAAAAAGTTGGGGATACCGCAGAAATAATGGTGCCCAACGGAACGCTTAAATTTGAAATCTTGGAAATCACCAGAGAATAACATTATATAAAAACTACACATGCCGACCCTATTTACGAAAATCATCAATGGAGAAATCCCCAGTTATAAGGTAGCTGAGGACGATTCCTTTCTGGCCTTTTTGGATATAAATCCAAATGCAAAAGGGCACACCTTGTGCATCCCTAAAGTGGAGGTAGACAAATTGTTGGATTTGGATGAGGATACCTATTTAGGCCTCATGGCATTTTCAAGAAAAGTAGGAAAAGCTATAGAAAGGGCGATAGACTGTAAGCGCATAGGCATGACCGTTATAGGACTGGAAGTGCCACACGTACATGTTCATCTCATACCCCTAAACGATATGAAAGATGCCACTTTTCAGCGTAAAGTCAATATTGCTAAGGAGGAATTTGAGGCTATCGCCAATCAAATTAGGTCTAAAATTGAATAAGTTCGTTTATATAGACGTACACCGCACCTCCTACCAAGGCAATTAGCAACAACATGAGAACAAGGAAAAGTGCAGTAGGCTTCGATGATTTTTTTTCCGGAACTACGGTTTTTTGATAGTAGTCGAACATCCGTTCGATATCTTCCGTCCAGCTGACGGGGTAAATGGTAGACTTACATTTTTCACAAACCATCTTATTGGAAACCTCATTGGTCGTCTTATGAAAAAGACTTCCATAGGTATGTTTTTGATAAAAGGACAGCTTTAAGTCTTGGTTAAAACATTCCGGACAGTTATTTTTCAGCTTCGCTTCTTTAATGACGATTAGTTTTTCCTTTGCCATAACTATAAATGTACTTTGAGGGATATTTGCATTATGGTGCCTTCCTTACCGGAGGAAAGCACTTTTATTTTTCCGTTGTGATATTCTTCAACTATTCTTTTAACTAAAGAGAGCCCTAATCCCCAACCTCTCTTTTTTGAGGTTACGCCGGGATTAAAGATAGTGGTAAAATTACTTTTGGGAATACCGTGCCCCGTGTCGGCAATTAAAATGTTCACGACTTTACCGTCCGGGACTATTTCAATGGCGATACTTCCTTTACCGCGCATGGCGTCTATACCGTTTTTCACCAGGTTCTCTATGGTCCAGTTATATAAAGAACTATTTAAAAGTACGGGCATCTCATCAACCTTGGTATTAAAGGAAAAATGAATAAGTTTGGAACTTCTTCGTTTTAGGTAATCATAGGCATTCCTAGTTTCTAAAACGATATCGCTTTCATTTAATTTGGGAAGGGAGCCAATTTTAGAAAAACGTTCCGTAATGGTTTGTAGCCTATCTATATCCTTTTCTATCTCCTTGGTAATATCCGGATGTATTTTTTCGGTTTTAAGTAATTCGTTCCATCCCAACAACGAAGATAGGGGAGTTCCTATTTGATGTGCCGTTTCTTTGGCCATACCCGCCCAAAGCTTGTTTTGCTCGGAAACCTTGTTCGTTTTGAACAAGAAGTAAAGCACCGCCCCAAAAAGAAAGATAATCAACAACAGCGCAATCGGATAATATTTGAGTTTATTCAAAACTTCGGAATTTCCATAGTATAAAGTAGCCAAGTGCTCTCCTTGTTGGTCTATGGTTATCGGGGTATTTTCATTTTGAAATTGTTTCAGTTTTTCCTGGATATAAAGCGAGTCCGCAGCCTTATCCGCTGGAATATTGTTTACCCGAATGGACTCGTCCTTATTGATCAATATCATGGGCGTGGAGGTATTGTTCTGAAATACCTTTAAATGTAGGCTGCCCAAATCCACATCCTCGGCAGATTGCAGGAATTCCGATTGGGCGGTTGCCCATATTTCCATTTTAAGCCGCTCTTCTTCCTTGAATGTTTTAAAAAAGCTATTGGTGTTCAGTAAAATAAGACTCACCAAAACAAAAGAGCCTATTAAAAGGAAAATGTTCGAGACCTTGTTTTTGGGATTAAAATTCATCCAATTGATTGTGATACTAAAGATAACCTAAAATGTAAAAATTTGTTGTGCGGTATTCGTCAACGGTAGTTTTATTACAGCGGCATTTTATGTATTTTTGATTTTTATTGATAAACGAGTATTTTAAGATGGAAATAGAAGGAAAAGTAAAACTGATCGGGGAAACAAAAACCTTTGGGAACAACGGGTTCAGAAAAAGAGAATTGGTGGTTACGACAGATGAGCAGTACCCACAGCATATTCTAGTAGAATTTGTACAGGACAAGTGTGATTTGTTGAATAACTACAACGTTGGACAAGATGTAAAGGTGAGTATTAACCTAAGGGGAAGGGAATGGACAAACCCTCAAGGTGAGGTAAAATATTTTAATTCCGTTCAAGGATGGCGGATAGAAAGTCTACAGCAAAACGCACCAACGGAAGGAATGCCTCCCGTACCGCCAATGGAGGCTTTTGAGCCTGCCGATAATCTTAACGAAGAAGATCACGACGACCTTCCTTTTTAGAAAACGTTATCCAGATGGGTACGCTTAGGTTGTATAGACCGCTAAAGCGCACCTAAAACCATATGAGGACTTGTTTGACCAAAAAAGTTAAACAAGTTTTTTGGTTTTTGGATGTATTAGTAAATTGAAAGAAAAAAATTGAAAGGAAGAAAGCAACAAAACACTATTTTTTTCCTTACTGATCGGTTGGAGTTTCCACCTTTGGATAGTGCAAATTCCGAAGGACTTTTGGCCGTTGGGGGAGATTTGCGTTCAGAGCGTCTACTGTTAGCGTACCAAAACGGTATTTTCCCGTGGTTCAATGATGATTCCCTTATAATGTGGTGGAGTCCCGACCCCCGGATGGTACTATTTCCAAATAAGATCAAGATTTCCAAAAGTATG
>CAJQMW010000021.1 GCA_905479535.1 uncultured Maribacter sp.
CACACTGTAAATACTCAATTACCCCCACATCCTCCCTGTTGTTTAACCAGTAATAGGAATCAATCCGCGGATCATTATGCATGACTAATTCCTTTGGTACTTTTTTTGCTATCGGGGGTTTAACCTTTGACATGGTAATGCTATTGATTTAAAATAAATAGCCGCAAAAATAAGACTATATACGCTAGTTTTTTCATCGTACCAATGCATAGTTCTAGCTGTACTGAAACAATTTCTTACTTTTACATTAAAACTAAAATAGAGGATTATGTTTGGAGATATGATGGGCATGATGGGAAAACTAAAGGAAACCCAGCAAAAAGTGGAAGCCACAAAAAAGAGACTGGATACAGTCATGGTCGATGAATCGTCCAACGACGGTTCCATAAACATTACGATTACTGCAAATAGGGAACTAAAAAAAATAGTATTGCCGATAACCTAATGGAGGATAAGGCAGCTAGAGGACTATTTGATTCTGACCCTTAACAAAGCCATTAAAAAAGCAACCCAAATTAACGAAGCGGAACTCGCCGCGGTTGCAAAAGAAGGTATGCCCAACATCCCAGGTATGGATTCCCTTTTCAAGTAAGGAAAATAGGAACTAAATAATCTAAAGGAGGCAGAGCCGTCGAGGTATTCAACGGAAGAAAGTTTTAACATTTTATGAAAACCATCCGTTTTCAAACTTTCCTCTAAAACCTCCGACGCAGAGCATCGGGGAATTCTAATGATTAAAACATTATCCTTATTTTATTATCTTTAAAGAAAAGGACCACAGTGATAGAAATTAAGAAGGCAAAATCAACTGATTTTCAATTTATTATTAAATCAGAATCTGGCAAAACTTTGCTGGAAAGCATTCCATTTGCCGATAAGGAAGCCTTGGATAAAACGCTTATGGTCTTAGGAAAAGCAAGTAGCCCAATTACCTTATTTGAACGCAAGACTAATTTTGAGGGTAAATTCCTTTTCAATCTCAAAGATGAACAAGGTCAAACCATAGGTAGCAGTGGCCTCTACTCCTCAGAAGCTGGAATGGAAAATGGAATCAAGAATTTAAAAAACAGCCTACAACACATTAAAACTCCAAAGAAATTATAATTTCGGTAGCGTCTCCCTTACGCTAGCATGCATCTCATCCGAATAATCCATATGGGTAACCATTCTTAATTTGCCTTGCCCCATACTGATGATATGAATATCCCTTTCCAACAATTTTGAAACAAAGTCAGCACTGGACATAAAGGCTTCATCTATTTCGAAAATGACAATGTTGGTTTCAATCGGTTCTACTTTCTTTACAAACCTCAACGCTGTCAAAGTTTCGCCAAGATCCTTCGCTTTTGCATGATCTTTTGAAAGTCGGTCGATATGATGGTCCAATGCATAAATTCCTGCAGCTGCAAGAAAACCTGCTTGGCGCATGCCACCACCCAATACCTTTCTGATGCGCAAGGCCCTTTGAATTGTTGATTTACTTCCCAGTAATACTGAACCCACGGGACACCCTAGACCTTTACTTAGACAGACACTTATCGTGTCAAAAAGTTCGCCATATTGTTTTGGGGTTTCGTTTTTGGCAACAAGCGCATTCCAGATTCTGGCCCCGTCCAAATGATATCCTAAGCTATGCTTTAAACACACTTTTTCAATTTTCTCCAGTTCTTTGAAATCCCAACAAGACCCTCCCCCCTTGTTAGCGGTATTTTCTACGCAGACCAAAGTGGTCAGCGGACTATGATAAAAATCGGGCGGATTAATTACCGCTTCGACCTGTTCGGCGGTCATCGTTCCCCTTGTGCCATCTACGAGCCTACAAGAAACACCGCTGTTAAAACTTACTCCTCCTCCCTCATAATTATATACATGGGCATATTTATCACATATCAATTGCTCTCCGGGTTGCGTATGCAGCTTAATAGCGGTTTGGTTCGTCATGGTACCGCTCGGAAAGAACAGAGCGGCCTCCATACCATACATGGCGGCAACTTTTTCCTCCAACGCGTTCACCGAAGGGTCTTCCTTGAATACATCGTCTCCCACCTCCGCGGTCATCATGGCGTCCAGCATTCCGGGTGTAGGTTTGGTAACCGTATCGCTTATTAGGTTTATTTTCATGTTAGGACTCAAATTAAAAAAGTTTATGAGTTGATGCGTTTAGTTATGATTTGATTTGTCAACCGTCAACCGTCTAATGGAAACAATCCAAGCCAATCGGCGATCCATCTGGAATTTCGGCGACCGGAATCACCTTGAATTCTTTCGGTTCTGCTATGAAACCATCGATTCTTCTGACCATTTCCTTTGCTATATCGCTCTTCCCAGAGGTAAGTAATGTGGACTTTAGTTTCAATAACTTTTCATTTGCGATGGCATTTACCTGTGGATGTACTTCTTTATGCGCGGCCAAATTCATCAAATGGAAGAGTACCCTGAAGTTGATATTAGTTTGAACTTCGTTTAAATAGGCATCCTTATAGGTCTTCCCAACGGTGCCCGAAATAACTTCATCCAGAACCTCACCTAAACCAAGGTTCGCTGGTTCCAAAGCCTTTTGTTGTATCAAACGGGATGCTCTTTCGGGATGTAGTAAAAACCCTAAAGTCATATCGGATGAGGTCTCTGGAGCCGACAGGGCATCGAAAGAAACCCCTGTTTTACCTTTTATGGATTCCCTGGTGCGGGGATAACCAAAAGCCCGTGGTGGAAATAATGGTATTTTTTCCTGTGGAATAGCAATTACAGAAGCATCCAAAGTCTTAAGAATACTAGTTAAAGCTGTCTGCTGGATTTTCTTATCAACTATAGTCAAAGTTTCTTGACCATCACCCTTTACGGCATAATTGTATTCCAAACCGCCAACAACTTTGGCAACAGCCTCGGTCTGGTATCTGTGGAAAAAATATAAGGGCGCAAAAACATCTTCCAGCACCGAATTAGGTTCGTTGGTGCGAATATTATCCATAGAAAAATTAGAAATGGCCAGCTCCCTAATTTCCAACATTTCATCCAATTCTTGGATCACGTCTTTTCCGTTATCCCATAAATGCGCCAAAATATGGGCGCTTCCCTGTGGTCTCGCATCTTGATCGGTAATAAATCGTAAGCCATCCGTCTTTGCCTTATCCAAAATAGCATTAAGGCCTTCTCTTTCTGAAGTCCCTTCCGGGAAATCTTCATAGGAGTAAGCTACCGTAATTTTATCCCAATCCCCTATTTTAGTGTCATAGGCCTTTGAAAAATCCAATGTTCCGTTTTGGATATTAAACTGCGGATGCGGGTAGTCCATGACCGAAGCCTTACCGGTCGTACTTGCAGCGTAGTTATGGGCAAAACCTAAGGTGTGACCAATCTCATGTGCGGATAGCTGCCTTATCCGGGCTAAGGCCAAATCCAACATAGGTTGATAATTATCATCTCTTTCAGCAAATGGTTTGTTCATTAAAGCTTGCGCTATTAAAAAGTCTTGACGTATACGTAGACTGCCCAAACTTACATGTCCCTTAATGATTTCCCCTGTTCTTGGGTCGGTAACGCTACTACCATAGCTCCAACCACGGGTAGATCGATGTACCCACTGGATAACGTTATACCTCACATCCAAGGGGTCCGCATCGTCCGGCAACATTTGTAACTGAAAGGCATCTTTGTAACCAATAGCCTCGAAAGCCTGGTTCCACCAACGGCCGCCATCCAACAAAGCTGTGCGAACGGGCTCCGGTGTACCATTATCCAAATAGTATATTATGGGTTCAATGGCTTCACTTACTTCGGCATCAGGATTCTTTTTTTCCAATCGATGTCTCGTAATGAAACGTTTCAAAATCGGAGATTGCACCGGTGTAGAATAGTCATAGTATGAAAAGGGATAAGAACCACTTCTTGGATCAAAAACACGTTTTTCGTATCCATTGTCTGGAAGTGTTATGAAAGAGGCATGTTGCGCCACCGTAATCAATGAAGGGTCTGGTACCACCGACCTAATATAGGCACCCTCAGGCTCTCCCTTAAAAGTCAAAGTCATATCAAATTCAACATTTTGAGCGAATGCTTTCGTACGGTCTAGGGCCATCGCGCTTTTGGATTTATCCAAACTATAAGAGCCTTGTTTTGCTCTTTTCAATCTACTGGATACACCATGGGCATCCTGCATTAGGAAATCGGTAATATCTATGACATAAGTTCCGTTCTCCTCTTCCTCGATTTTAAAACCATATAAAATAGATTTTGCAAAGGCTTGCTCTACGGATTTACGTTCCAAATCATTATCCGTAAGTGCCCTGAACTTTAAATTTGGCTGGACCAGAAGCAGTTTGTTGCCGGCTTTTTTAAAAAAAACAACTTGCTCATTAGCTAACTGTCCC
>CAJQMW010000022.1 GCA_905479535.1 uncultured Maribacter sp.
CTCAAAAGTTCAATTGTACTTGACCCCACACTTAGTTCGGCAATAACCTGATCTTTGTAGGTTTTGATATTCCGTACCTCATTGTCAACCGCTATGCTCCAATTCATATTGCCGTTATCGAGATTTAAAGATTCAATATAATAGGTAGTATTGTAGGTTGTGGTATTGACAATTTTGTAGCTGAGCACAACATTGTTCTTATGCACTATGCCGGGGGATAGTTCATAGTACTGTTCAGCACCTTTATCATAATCTTTTGACCATGCCAGCTCTCCGTTGAAAGTTCCTTTTTTCATTACTTTTTGTGTTCCGGAGAAATCCCCTTCGGTACAAATGAACACGCCATTGAATTCAGTACATCGATACGAATCTTTTGTTGTAAAGGCATTGATTTCCTGAGTGTCTTTAAGGTCTAATTCCCTAAATGCATTTCCACTGTTCAACCACAGACTCCCAACAATTTCATTGCTAGGTCCTACTATATCCTCGAAACTACTGTCATCATCTTTTTTGCAGCCCATTATTGTTAGGGTCAGGACCATTATTCCAAGAGCCATTTTATTTGGTTTCATAACTTTTTTGTTTAAGATTATTTACTCTTTAATGGTTTGGGTATTACAAGGTTAACATTGAAGCAAAAAAACCGAGGTGTAAACCCCGGTTATTATTTTTGGAAGCCAGTCAATTCTAGTAATCCAGCCCGAAGTAATCCATCACTTGATAATAATCGCTTACATCAACCCCGCTATTCTTAAGCTGTTGCATTTGAGAGTTACCCGCAGATTTGCCCGGGGTACTTGAATTTTCTTCAATGAAAACCAGTTTTAAGGTATCTAAATCACTACTGCTTATGGAGAAAGGAGCACCATTTCTATGAAATCCTAGGTTAAATACGTATTGACTTCCACTAGCACTCATATAGGTAGAAATGTCGATAAGGGAAAAGCTACTGGTCAGTATTCGTTGGTTTGGTAATTGATACCAATCGCTTCCAGCTTTTAAATATGCAAGAACAACGTTGTTCTCAACCTGATCGGTGCTCAGTGGTTCGGAGCTAAGTGCATATGAAGTGCCGCTGGCGGCACTCACATCAAACGTCATTGAGGTCACATTGGCATTGCCATCTTCTCCATCCTGCCCGTTAGCGCCCGTTTCTCCTATTGATCCTGTAGGCCCTGTTGCTCCTGTAGGGCCAGCTGGTCCTAGTGCCCCCGCGGGTCCTATAGGGCCAATATCGCCTTGCGGCCCTTCCTTGGTACACGATGCGAATATTAGGACCAATAGTAGTAATCCACTTTTTAAAATTTTTGTTGTTGTTTTCATAATTTCTAGTTTTTTAAGATTATACCTTCTTTATGTGCATCACTTAAAAAGGTTAACATCCAAGCATAAAAAACCGAGGTTTAGGTCCGGTTTCTTATTTTACAT
The DNA here is from genome assembly GCA_905479535.1 of uncultured Maribacter sp. Classification (GTDB taxonomy): domain Bacteria; phylum Bacteroidota; class Bacteroidia; order Flavobacteriales; family Flavobacteriaceae; genus Maribacter. The sequence goes on from CAJQMW010000022.1 coordinate 1,429, forward strand.
CTTATCCTAATATGCTAGTTCAAAATAGTCCATGACCGCTTCATAGGACATTTTCTTGAAGTCGATGGTTGCCCTTTTACCGGTTGTAGTGTTGGAGGGAATGATTACATATCTAAATCGGACTCCTTTCCCATATGCAGGACCGCTGGGGTCCCAAAGATATTCACGTGGCGTTAGATCAGAATCAAATCTTTCGATGGAAACATATATTCTGCGTGAAGCATTATTAATGCGGGTCTCTACGGTTTTATTAATAGTGCCGGTAACGAATTAGTACTGATGGAGCAACGTTACATCTATGTCATTATCGTAATACACCAAAATCACCCCTTCCATTATTGTATTTTGGTTTACACCGTTAGCAAGTTCCAGGGACTTTAACCTTGGGTTGTTGACAATATAGGAACTCTCTGTAGGCTCCAACCAGTCTGAGGCGATAACATTGGCATTGCCATCGGTACCATCTTCACCATCCATGCCGTCCTCTCCATCAGTACCATTTGTACCGCTGATACCATTGACGCCATCTTTCCCGGCCGGACCTATAGGGCCTAGTTCTCCTTGAGGCCCCTCTTTGGTGCATGAGGTTAGTACCAGAGCGAACAAAATCAATGATTTCATGAATAATTTTACCGCTGTTTTCATAATTGAGATTTTTTAAAGATTATTTACTTTTTAATGGTTTGGGTATTACAAGGTTAACATTAAGGCATAAAAAACTGAAGGTTTTGGCTTCGGTTTTTCTTCTTTTTGTATTTTAAAATTGACTAATCACAGGTTACTTCGGCATCTTTATATATGACGGTGCCATGATTAGGTTCCAGGTCACATACGGCTTGGGGTATTGAGGGAAAACTATTGCTCGTCAAATCCAAGTATTCTAAGTTTATAAGTTCTCCAATGAAAGCTGGAAGGGCGGTTATGCTATTATTTGAAATATTCAATTCGATCAATTTGGCAAGTTGTTCCAACTCATTGGGAAGCATCGAGAAATTGTTATTATTTATTGATAAATATTCAATACTCGTTATATTCCAAATTGAAGCTGGTAGATTCGACAACTGATTATCTCCAACATAGAAATATTGCAGGTTTGTCAATTGTCCTATTTCTTGCGGTAAAGCCGTAATTTCGTTCGAACTGAAATTGAAATAGGTCAATTTGGTAAGTTGACCGATTTCAATCGGGATTGACTGCAAATTATTGCTGGATATAGAGAGCTGTCTTAGATTTGTCAATAGCCCAATTTTAACTGATAGTGTGGTGAAGTCGTTTCCATTCAAATTTAAGTTTCGTAACTCTAAGAGCCAAAAATCTTCGGGCAGCTCGTTAAGACTATTATTTTCGGCGTAGAAACTATTCAGATACTCAAGTTGGTCAATTCCTTGAGGTATAAAATTTAAACCATTGTTGGAAACATTTAGGAATCTTAAATCAGATAATTCGAATATACTTTCTGGTAAAAGATCAATCCCTTTTCCAGAAAGATCTAGCCAAGTTATTTCTCCTGTATCTAAAGTATACACTCCTTCTAAAGTATTTAGTTCTGTCGTATTTAAATCCCACCCTAAGGTGTTCCCTGGGTTCTCCTCCTGAATATCGGCTAAAACAGTTTTTTGTTTTGTCATGATATCGGTGAGCTTTACCTCATAAGTACTAATAGAACCATCTTGGGCGGTGACCGTGTAGGTGACAATTTCAGTAAAATCTTGGACTCCATTTGGGTCTATGATAGCTCCAGGAGATAATCCAATTTTAGGAATCATTGCGGATAAATCTGCATCATTGGGAAAAGTAGCGGTAATCAATTTTAAATCTTCATCTATTGTACAAACAATAGAGGCCGTCAATGTAGGATTATCGGCGGTTACAAAATTGAAATAACTAATTTTCTTTTCTCTACTCGGGGCAATCAGGACCGTTACCTCATAAGTTGCAGTGGTTTCATCTTCAGCCGTAACCTCGTACATAAAGGGTTCGGTAAATTTTTTGTTGTCTTCCGGGGCTATGGCGGCTCCCATTGAAACGGTTATAGTCGGCAACATATCCGAAGTATCGGTACCCGACGGCACAATGACTTCTATTTGTTTTGCAGTTTCGTCAATGGTGCCAATAACATCTGTAGGAAGTTCCGGATTGTCTTCAGCTGAAAATTTAAACTCTAAAATTTGTTTTTCGGTACCTTTCATTATCATCAACGTAGCCGTATACTTTAAGGTGCTTTTATCTTCCGCGGTAACTGTGTAAATTACAGGTTGGCTAAAATCTTGGCTCGCAGTGGAGTTTATAGACGCCTTGGATGATACTTGAATGTTAGGGGTGAGACTGATCA
>CAJQMW010000023.1 GCA_905479535.1 uncultured Maribacter sp.
TCCGACTTGCCTGCTATGGGGACTTTAACAACAACCGACCCTGCTAATGGCACGGTTTCTATAGATGATAATGGGACCCCAAACGACCCAACCGACGATATAGTAACTTATATTCCAAGCCCGGATTACAACGGTACGGACAGTTTTGATTATACGGTTTGTAATAGTAGTGGTAATTGTAGTACGGCAACCGTTACTGTAACAGTACTCCCGATTTTGGATACTGTAGATGATATTGCTACGACAGATCAAAATACCCCAGTTATCATAGATGTATTGGCAAATGATAATGACATACCAACAACCGGAACGATAACGACAACGAGTCCAACCTCAGGTTCTGTGAATCTTGATGACAATGGCACACCGAACGACCCTTCCGATGATAGTATCACTTATACGCCCAATACAGGTTTCGATGGAACGGATACTATTACCTATACACTCTGTGATGATTTAGGAAATTGTGATACCGCCATGGTAACCATTATGGTAAATGCTCCAGGGGCGGATTTGGATAGTGATAACGATGGAATAGCAGATAGTTTTGAAGACCTAAATCTAGATGGTGATAATGATCCTTCCACCAACCCTACGGATTCTGACGGAGATGGATTCGCGGACTTTTTGGACATTGATAGTGATAATGACGGGATACCGGATAATATTGAAGCGCAGTCTACACAAGGATACATACCACCTAGTGGTGTAGATGCCAATGGTAATGGATTGGATGATGCTTACGAGGCCAATGGAAATATTGGTATTTTCCCTGTAGATACAGATGGAGATAGCCTACCCGATTATTTAGATGAAGATAGTGACGATGACAATGTTCCGGACAATATTGAGGCACACGATTATGATCAGGATGGTATACCTGATGTAGTTTTCATTGGATCGGATAAAGATGACGACGGTCTGGATGATGGGTACGAGGGTGCAATAACCGTAGATACCGATGTGAATGACGAAATTGATGATCCTTTTGGTCAGTTACCTAATACCGATAGTGATGAGGAATCCGATTACAGGGATACAGATGATGATGATGATGGAATTGAAACCATTGATGAGGACTTAGATTTGGATGGAAATTATGCCAATGATGATTCTGACGAAGACGGTATTCCAAACTACTTGGATTCCGATTTAGGGGAACAAGCTGAAACTATTGAAGTATTTAATGTGATAACGCCAAACGGTGATGGAGTCCATGATGTACTTCAAATCAGTGGTCTTGAGAACTATCCCAATAATACCATTAGAATATATAACCGATGGGGAGTTTCTGTATTTACCACAAGGGCCTATGGTACCGAAGGAAACGTTTTTGATGGCACTTCCCAAGGTAGGATAACCGTTGACCAAGATAATAAATTACCGGTAGGTACCTATTTCTATATCCTTGATTATGAAGAGCCTAACGGAAACATGAAGCAACTATCGGGTTACCTATATATTAACAGATAAGCATATGTCCATTTATACAAAAATGATGAAAGAAAACATTACAAGGAGCTTAGGACTACTCGTTGTAGTACTTTGTACCGGGATATTTTCTTATGGACAACAGGATGCCCAGTATACACAATATATGTATAATACGGTAAGTGTAAATCCGGGTTACGCAGGTTCTAGGGGTCAAATTAGTATTGCGGCCTTACACCGTTCCCAATGGGTAGGGTTGGATGGTGCACCCGTTACGCAAACTTTTAATGTGCATTCTCCAATAGGTTATCGTGGGGTAGGTCTGGGATTGTCGGTGCTTAACGATAAGATAGGCCCCACTTCTGAAACTAATTTTGATGTTGATTTCTCGTATACCATATGGACATCAACAGAAGGAAGGATAAGTTTTGGCTTAAAAGCAAGTGCGAACCTGCTGGATGTCCGGTTTTCTGAATTGAACCAATTTGCTCCTGATCAGACCTTACAGCAGGATATAGACAATAGACTTTCGCCCAACATCGGTGCTGGTGTATATTATCACACGAATAATTTTTATGTAGGGCTGTCCGTTCCAAGATTTTTGGAAACCTCTTATTTTGAAGAATCTTCACTATCCACGGCGAGGGAACAAATGAATTTTTACCTGATTACCGGGTACGTTTGGGATGTTAATCCGTTCCTAAAATTTAAACCTACGCTGCTTACCAAAGTGGTTCAGGGAGCCCCCTTGCAAGTGGATTTATCTGCAAATTTCATGTTCAGCGAAAAATTTATTCTAGGTGCCGCCTACAGATGGGATGCTGCTTTCAGTGGAATGGCCGGATTTAACGTGTCCAATAAATTTCTTATTGGTGTGGCATACGATCGCGAGATTACCGCGCTTGGTAATGCTGCGTTTAATGATGGTTCTTTTGAAGTAATTCTTCGATACGACTTTATTACTACCAAGCAAAACCTGAAATCTCCGCGATTCTTTTAGCGGTACGATCAGGAACATCTATTTTTATATCTATTTATTTTACTTCATGTAGGGCGTCGGCTTGTGCAAAGATGTTATTTTTGTATCATGAAGGAAGAAGAAGTAATTCTTGTAAACCAGAATGATGAGCAAATTGGCACCATGCCAAAGATGGAAGCTCATGAGAAAGCAAAACTGCATAGGGCGTTTTCCGTTTTTATTTTAAATGGGCATGGGGAAATCATGCTCCAACAAAGGGCATCAAAAAAATATCATTCCCCGTTATTATGGACCAATACCTGTTGCAGCCATCAGAGAGTGGGGGAGACCAATATTGAGGCCGGAAAAAGAAGGCTGGAAGAAGAAATGGGATTCAGTACGGACCTTAAGGAACTATTCTCATTTATATACAAAGCTCCGTTTAATAATGGCTTGACAGAGCATGAACTTGATCATGTAATGTTGGGGCATTATAATGATGCACCCAAAATAAATACAGAAGAAGTTGGTGATTGGAAATGGATGATGCCTAACGCCGTAAAGCTAGACATAGCGAAAAATCCTGATGAATACACCGTGTGGTTCAAAATCATATTTGAGAAATTCTATGAGCACTTGCTCTCTAATATTGAAGCTAAATGAAAGTAAAAATAAGTAGGAAGGCACATTTTAATGCTGCCCACAGGTTGTATAGAAAAGATTGGGACCATGCCAAGAACGAAAGGATATTTGGCAAGTGCAATAACCCTAATTTTCATGGGCATAACTACGAGCTTATTGTAAGCGTTAACGGAGAAATTGATGCGGAAACCGGTTTTGTAATGGATATGAAGGTGCTAAAAGACTTGATTAAAGAGGAGGTTGAAGATGTACTAGATCACAAAAATTTGAATTTGGAGGTCCCGGAATTTGAAGAATTGAACCCTACCGCAGAAAATATTGCCGTGGTCATATGGGACAAGTTGCGTCCACATATAGATAGCAATAATGAACTGGAGGTAGTTCTTTATGAAACGCCGCGTAATTTTGTAACCTACTCCGGATAATGGCTTTAAAATTGGAG
>CAJQMW010000024.1 GCA_905479535.1 uncultured Maribacter sp.
CTTCGGTGACAGCACCTATCATTCTGTAGGTATCTTCTCCTTTGTCCGTTGAAAAGGAAAGGGTAAGCCAATTATCGGCATAAGCGATTTTGGAAGTCAATTTTACGGTATCTTGTTTTACTTCTACCTTAGGTTTTGAAACTTCTCCCGTAATGGCCACGTCAAAAGTTTTTCCCTGTAGTGTAAGCTTATAATCTCCACGGATATCTTTCACGTCCATATCATTTACAATGTTTTTGTTGCCCTGTACCCAATTTTCGTAAAGGGTAGTGGATTTGTCAAAAATATCCCCAGAAGTGATCAGGAAATTGGCATAGCTGCCTGCTTTTAAAGACCCGATCGAGCTTGATTTTCCAAGAATTTGAGCTGGGACCGTGGTCAACGCCTCCAACGCTTTAGTCTTAGGAAGCCCATATTCGATAGCCTTCATTAAATTTTCCTTGAACTTGGACATGGATTTTAGGTCGTAGGTAGTTAAGGAAAACGGGACTCCATTTTCTGCCAGGACTTTGGGATTGGATGGTGCCTGGTTCCAAAACCGCATGTCTTCCAGCGAAACATAACTTGTCTGATAAGGGTCCGAGACATCATAGGCCTCCGGGAAATTGATTGGAATAATATATTTGGCATTGGTAGCCTTGATTTCCGCTATACGCTCAAATTCATTTCCGCCACCTAGTATTGTATATTGAATAGTATTGGCGTCCCCAATCTTATCCGCACGCAAAGCATTACCCTTATCCTTGGCTTCAAAAATTTGAACCAATCCTCTATTTTCAATAAGGGCCTCTAAAGAACGATCTTTTGTTTTGGCATTACCTTTTGAGTACCAATCCGCATCGCTGTACATTTGCCTTAGAAGAGCCAAGGCTCCCATAAGGGAAGTGGGATAGGATTGTTTTTTAAGTACACTTTTGTCCAAAGAAAAATACTGGGCGGAACGATCATCCAAAACGCGATTAGCATCAGAACCTGCCGCGTTAAGGGCTATGAGCACTCCAGTTCCCCTGGCAATACCATCTTGAATATGTGAATTTACAACGCCGAAACCGGCTTCACGTAATTCTTTTGCAGCCTTATCATCATATTTGTAACTGTTTATAGCAGCATTTTCCGGCATAATATGATCGTTCCAATAAAAACCTTCACGTTCAGCATCGTACTGGGATGCTCTTCCACCACCGGGTTTTCTTTTGGGTTGCTCCACCGCGAATTTGGAATAGACATCTATAAAAGAGGGATAAATTGATTTTCCCGATAAGTCCACCACAACACTATTTTGAGGTATGGAAACATTGGAACCAGCGGATACGACCTTGCCGTTTTGAATTAGTAATGTGCCATTTTGTATGACTTCAGAAGGGGTTACATAAATTTTTGCATTGGTAAAGGCAGTATAATTATTGTTAGAAGCTTTTACGCCGTCGTTTACAGGAAAATAATCTTGGGAAAAGAGTGTTGCGCCACACCAAAATAGGCACAGCACTAAAATGCTTTTTTTCATTATGGATCAGTTTAAATAGTCATTATTAAAAATAAGGTATGTAGTCCTATTACGTATCCCTTTAAGAATTTTTAACACTCATGAAGTACGAAAAGAATTTATGAGTTTAAATCAAAAAATATGAAATACTGGTTAGAGAGGATATTGTTTATGGTAGGCGACCATTAGGGAAACCACCGCATTATAGCTTTGTATTCCTTTGGATTGATTGTTGGCTTTTAAGAAAGAATTGAAGATAGATTTAAATACGGGCTCCATTGGGTTTTCATAAGCTGTCCAGAAATCGCTCATTTCTTGAAAGTTCAACTTTACGCCTCCGTTTAATTCTGCCATCAACGAATCGAAGACTTCTTTGTCCCCTCTTCTAATATCGTTCAAACAATAACCCAGGCCATAGGCGTAAGCGGCATATTGAAAATAGATGTCAGAATTACTAGCGGTGACCAAATATCCTATAAAATTGGTTTCGTTTTCTGCAGAATACCCCAGCTGATGGGCCATTTCATGACCTGCAACTACGGGAAATCTAAAATTGGGTAGCAATCCATTTACTTGTGCCTCATTTGTGAACGGATTTAGGTAACCTGCATATCCCATATAGGTGAGTCCTGTACTGATTAAGGATGTTTTTACGCTCGACGTTTTATACTTCAAAAAAGGATATTTGACGGAAAGGTCCGTATAACCTTCCAAGCTTTTCTTGAAAATGTCCGACTGGGAGTACGGTATCTTTATTTGTGTTACGGTGTCCCCCGCTATTTTAAATTGTAGCGTGTTAGTTTTCTGTATCAATGATTTCGTAAAGGAGACGAGCTCTTCGTAATCTGTGGTCTCTTTTAACGCCAATACTTTGGAAAGGGGTTGGCGATAATAATTTAAACCCCACATGAAGTTAAAGGTGAAATAGGCTATGGAAAGCACCATAACTACATCCCGGAAAAAAGCTAATTTCTTTTTCATGATGGGTCGCCTATTCCGGTATACATAGGTCAACGCAACTATGGTCAATAAAAAATACAGGATATCTCCCACAGAAAATGGAATCCAACCCAGTATAAACCGAAACGCCCTTGAAATTAAAGGATACAGGGCTTGACTGTAATATTCTTCGACCCAATCAGGTTTTGTCGTCAACCATCTTACGAACAGTATTTGGGGTAAAAGGGAGAGCGCAATGCCAGTCTTGAGGGATATCTTCATTGGAGCAAAAATAGCGAAATCCTTTTTCTATCCGTATTTTTGCCCGTTTTAACCCTATGCTATGAGCCAATCAATATTACAACTGGAACCACAATCGATTTGGAAGCAATTTGCGGACCTTAATGCAGTACCCAGACCTTCCAAAAAGGAAGAAAAGGTAATCGCTTTTATGATGGACTTCGGAGAGAACCTTGGATTGGAAACATTTAAGGACGAGGTAGGTAACGTGATTATACGAAAATCGGCCAGTAGGGGTTTTGAGAATCGGAAAATGGTTACGCTGCAGTCACATTTGGACATGGTGCATCAAAAGAATGCCGATACGGAATTCGATTTTGACGTTCAAGGCATTCAGATGTATGTGGAGGGAGATTGGGTAAAAGCGAAAGGCACCACACTTGGGGCGGACAATGGCTTAGGTGTAGCTACGATAATGGCGCTTTTAAAAAGTACCGATATTCCCCATCCGCCATTGGAAGCCTTGTTTACGATTGATGAAGAAACAGGTATGACAGGTGCATTTGGATTAAAGGGAGGAATCTTAGAGGGCGATATTCTCTTGAATCTGGATACGGAAGAAGATGATGAAATTGATATCGGTTGTGCCGGTGGAATAGACGTTACGGCAAAAAGAAATTACAATGAGAAGTCTTCCGTTCATGGGGACATTGGTTTTGAAATACAGGTCAAAGGATTAAACGGTGGCCATAGTGGAATCGAAATTCACAAGGGCTTGGGCAATGCCAATAAGATAATGAACAGGTTGCTCTATTCCGGCAGCAAATATAACATGCGAATTGGGGCCTTAGAGGGAGGTGGTCTAAGAAATGCTATACCACGCGAAAGTTGGTGTAAGGTGAATCTTGACAAAACCCAGGAAGCAGCTTTTTTAGATGAGCTTGAGTTGGTCGTCACCCATCTAAAGAAGGAATTGAAGGTAACGGAGCCTAAATTATCCATTACTATAGCTCCCTGCAAGCCTTCTAAAAAGGTTATGGGGCTAGGCGTTCAGGAAAAGTTGATAAAAAGCTTGTATGCGGCGCATAATGGTGTTTATACCATGAGTGCCTTAATTCCCGATTTGGTAGAAACCTCCAACAATATTGCCCGTGTACAGGTTAAGGACGGAGAAATCCTTATAAATTCCCTTACCCGATCCGCTGTAGAGACCGCTAAAATGGATTTGGCCAATGCGCTCAAAGCCACCTTCGAACTCGCAGGTTTTGAAGTCGATTTTAAAGGTTCCTACCCGGGTTGGAACCCAAATCCCGACTCAGAAATTTTAAAAATCACCAAGAATATTTATAAGGATTTATTCAAAGAGGAACCAAAAGTGGTGGCCTGCCATGCTGGTTTGGAGTGCGGTATTCTTGGACAAAACTATCCAAACATGGATATGGTGAGTTTCGGACCAACGATTCTAGGGGCTCATTCCCCTGACGAACGGGTGAGTATTTCATCTGTACAGAAATTTTGGAAATTCCTTTTGAAAGTCTTAGGAGAAACTCCGGTTAAATAAAAAAGAAGCAAGCAGTCTAAAAAGTCTGTCCTACCCTCATTTCGAGCGGAGTCGAGAACTTTACAACCCCTTTGATTCAAGACATCTCGACTCCGCTCGATGAGACAGAAAAATAAAAACCTGACTTTTTCGACTGCCACACATTCTTTAATCTATAAATTCCCCGACGGCTTTGCCTGGTTTCACCTCTCCTCTTGCATCCGACGAGCGTAGGGAGAGGTACGCACAAGGTCGGAACTGGCATTTTCTACAGTTCCGGGTGAGGCAAAATATAAAATTTCAAGAAATTTTTTATTGAGCGACCGTCTACTCTACTATTCCTGTTATTTCTACATCAAAAACCAAGTCGGCATTTGGTGGAATTGGCCCACCGCCCTGTTCCCCATATCCCAAATGCGGTGGGATGAACAAACGGACTTTGTCACCAATGTTCATGTTGAGAAGGCCTTCTCTAAAGCCAGGTATCATGGGCATATCTTTACTGTAAGGTATATTAAGGGCGGACATATCTCCCCTGTGCATTTTAGTAATTTCTTCCAACCTTCCATATTTTTCTGCCACATCAGTATAATTGGTATCGAAAAGTGTTCCGTCAGCTAAATATCCTGCATACATTATTTGAATACTATTTCCAACTTTAGGCTTTTCCTCCGTACCTTCCTTAAGTACTTTCATTTTTAACCCAGAAGGTAATACTTCGGCCGATTCCTTTTGAGGTCCAATTTCAGAAGCAAAAGAAGTTTTAATTTTCTGTACTTCAGCAAGTTTGGCTGCTTTTTCTTTTTCGATTTCAGCAAGACGTTCCTCTTCGTTAGCGA
>CAJQMW010000025.1 GCA_905479535.1 uncultured Maribacter sp.
TAATCAAAATCAAAAACCAACCTAAACATGAATTTTTATTATGAAGCTAATTCTACTTCTTCATAGCAATTTTATATATAACAATCATGTCGTAAAAAACCCTACCTTAACTTTAATTTTTTATTACAATTTAGAATACTGATACATGACCGAAGTTTTTTTTCAAGAATTAAAGGAAGAACTGCAAAAAAGTTTAGTGCAGAAAAAGCATCCTTTCCGCTATTTCACGCTTGCCACTTTGGGGTTGGAAAAGATTCCCAGACTGCGGACCGTGGTACTCCGAAAAATCACGGAAGAGCTGATGCTAACTTTTTATACGGATAAGCGTTCAAAAAAAATCATGCACCTGAAAGAGAACAACAAAGTCAGCCTTTTATTCTACCATCCTAAAAAATTGTTACAACTAAGGGTCGAAGGTATTGCCTCCATAGTTCAAGACAAGACTAAGACTAAGGATTCCTGGAACGGTGTTCAGCCCAAGAGCCGTAAAGATTATACAACGGTAAATAGTCCCGGTGCTGAAATTGACAACCCCGATAATATCTCCTATCTGCCCGATGAAAATTTCTTTTGTATGGTTGAAATTATCCCCTTTAAAATAGAATATCTAAAGCTAAAACGCCCAAACCACTTACGCATCAGGTATTCTAAAACGGATGATGATTGGCAAGGAGAGTTTTTAGTTCCTTAATCTAAGATTAGCGTTAGACTAGACTGTAATCACCGTAAACTCCAGTTGCAAAGGTTTTAAGGCTTTGACCAACATAGGGATGAGTTCTTCACCGTATTCCAAGTATAGTTCCGAAAAATTAAGGTTCCGCTCCTGTAAAGATTTTCCCGGAAAAAGTTGGTTCTGGATATCCGTCATACGCAGTACGTGATCTTTCAGCTTTCGCTTTTGTGCCTTTAGCAATCGCTTTTCTAAATTATCCAGTCCCTTTTTCTGTTTCACTTCCTGGGCCTTTACCGCACCAATAAAAGATTTATCGGTTTGCTCCGCCAACTCGTAGAGATCTTTGAACTGTTCCTCCAAAAGCTTTTTCTGCGGGGAAAAATCGATATCAATATTGGATATCTCACGTATCTTCTTATTGATAAGACTACTCTGTTTTAGAAACAAATCTTCCTCGGAAAGTTGCATCTTTTTTAATTTCTCCGATTGCTTCTCCGTAATCACAAGTGCAGAATTTCGAAGCAAAAGAATGGGAAAAGGAACCTCCATAGCTTCAAAGGCCGATTTCAGTTCCAACCAATAGGCAATCTCCCCTCCTCCACCTATGTAACAAAGATTGGGTAGAATTACTTCTTGATATAGGGGTCTCGCAATGACATTAGGTGAAAAACGCTCAGGATGGGCTTCCAATTCGTTTAGCAGCTCCTGCTTTTCCCAAATAATACTTTGTCCGTGAACTCCATACTTCCCATTGGCCTCCAAAATACGCTCACGCAGCCCTTCTATCAAGTAGAAATAGTTGATTTCCCTGGGGTTTACCTGAACGGTATAATCGGAATCCATTTTTTCAATGGTTTCAGAAACCATTTTGAAAGCGGTTTGCTCAAATAAATCTTTTGTAGCATAGGGAATCAGCAACCTTTTAAGCTCCACATCGTCCCCGTCTACTATGACCAAACCGTAATCTTTAAATAAAGCATTCGCTAAAAACCGCGTGGCTTCTGTAAGTGTACCGTGCTTTAAATAGGCATTCTCAAAAAGCTCTTTTAAGAATTCAGCATTACTACTACTGCCAATAGCATTTGAAAATGTCTGAAATACTTCCTTTAACCCTTCTGTGTCCAAGTGCCCCACGGCTCCCGAAGCATCCTTGTTCCACTGGATTTTTTTCCCTTGAAAGTTGAAATAATTGATTTCATCAAAATCATGATCTTCCGTTGCCATCCAGTAGATTGGAACAAAGTTGTACTTGGGATACTTTTTCTTGAGTTCCTTGGTAAGGTTGATGGTAGAAATTATCTTATACAGAAAATAGAGTGGTCCTGTAAACAAATTAAGTTGATGGCCCGTGACCACCGTAAAAGTGTTCCCTTCGTTTAAATCCGAAATATTTTGAAGGGTAACCTTAGAAGCATCCAATCCCTCGTATTGCTTCCGAAGTGATTCTGCTAAAATCTTACGGTGATCGCTAGGGAAACTTCTACCCTTTTCGGCTATTTGCCCTTTAAAGCCTTCCAAGTCCGGGAAGCGATTGTAAAGCGAGGCTACTTTTTTATCGCCTGCGATGTAATCACATATCAAATTTGAAAAATAGCCGGTCTTTTTAAAGGGTAAACAGTCAATATCCATAGAAGAAATAAAATGAAAATAAGCTACCTCAGGTCAAACCCACGAGACATTGGTTAGAAAATAATTTTGATTTCGAGGCAAGCCTCGATGCATTTAAATCTCGATTATCGAGTAAATATAAAGCTCTCACATTTTAGAGTTGCTAAAAATACGTTAATTAGCCACAATATGAAATTATGCCAAAATCAGTAAAACCCAGATTTCAAAAAGATTTTTCGGCATTATTTGTTAGATTTGGTGCTATTCGTTTCTAAAAATAACAAATGAAGAAATTTTTACTCCCACTCCTATTCCTCTTACCTTTAATTTTTACGGCACAACTTAAATCTCCCTCAGAATTTCTAGGTTATGAATTAGGGAGTGAGTTTACCAGACACCATCAGGTGGTTGATTATTATGAATATTTAGCCCAGTCCGAACCCAGTAGTATGCAGTTAATGGAGTACGGGAAAACCAATGAGCGTAGACCTTTACTGTTGGCCTATGTATCCTCTCAAGAAAATATCACGAATATTGAGGATATTCGTCTAGAGCATCTAAAAAGCACTAAGGGCGAGGGCCAATCGGAAAAAGCAATCGTATGGTTAAGCTATAATGTACACGGGAATGAAAGTGTAAGCACGGAGGCCTCCATGCAAACCATTTATGACTTACTTACTTCTAAAAGTGATTATCTGGAAAATACGGTA
>CAJQMW010000026.1 GCA_905479535.1 uncultured Maribacter sp.
TTACTGCCGGAGTATTTCTTGCTAATTTTAACTGATTGGGCAGTTCCTTTTTATTGTTCCATGCGGCATCACTGTTGTTTCACACTTTATAGGCCCCGTTACCAATGTACAAGTTGCTTCCTATCGTGTTCTGTGCCCACCAATCCACAATTTTTCTATGGGACGCTACCGGTAGGTCCATGCTCCAATATACTTGCGGGGCTATATAGTCTATCCATCCTTTCTGCATCCAAAGAAGGGGGTCGGCATAGAGATCTTCATAGGTAGTTTGTCCAGCTCGGGTGTCCGAACCTTTCGGGTCGGTGGAATTGTTTTTCCAAACCCCGAACGGACTAATACCGAATTGTACCCAGGGCTTTTCAGATTTTATGGTTCGATGTACATTTTTGACCAGAGAATCCACGTTACTTCTCCTCCAATCCCCCAGGGACTGATTCTTCAGCGCATACCTCTCGAAAGCTATGGAATCGTTAAATACTTCATCCTTTATTTTATAGGGGTAGAAATAGTCGTCAAAATGGATGGCATCCAATTTATAACGGGCTACTACTTCTTGAATTACCTCAGAAAATCGGCTTCTTACTTCCGGAATACCCGGATTGTAATAGTATTTTTTACCATATTTCAGCATCCACTCCGGATGCATATAATAGTCATGGGTAGGACTTAAAACCTGAATATTTAGGTCAAAACTGGCCCGGTACGGATTAAACCAGGCGTGAAATTCCATACCTCTTTGATGTGCCTCCGCAATCATCCAATCCAGCGTATCTTCTTCCCATAACGCTGCCTTTCCTTCTTCCCCTGTAAGAAATCGTGACCAAGGCGCAAAATCCGATCGATAGAAGGCGTCGCCTGCCGCCCTCACTTGAACGATTACTGCGTTAAAATTCAAATTTTGATAGAAGTCTAAAATTTGCAAATAGTCTGCCTTTTGTTTTTCTGGCGCATCGTTGCCGTTTTTTGGCCAATCAATATTTACTACAGTGGCAATCCAGACTCCTCTAAATTCACGTCTTGGTTGTGGTATTCCAGATGTGAAAATTCCACAGGAATTGAGAAGTAGCAGCATTAAAATAGGGTAGAGATATTTCGACATAGAAAATGAAAAAGGCCTATTTCGCACTAAAATAGACCTTTTTGTCAAGGTTTAAAATTAATTGAATTTATGTCGGACAAAAGCTTCCATAGCCGCATAGGATGCCATCCCTAATGCCTTATATTTATTAGCGGTGTCCCTGTTACGCTCTTCGGCTCGCATCCAGAATTCCCGCGCGTCGTCTCCTTGGAACATTACACCATCCTTTTGGGATTGGTGACAGAATATGGCGTTTCTTTTCTTTAGAACTTGGCTAGGGCTCATCGGCACCGCCATTTCAATTTCATTGATATCCCATTCATGCCAAGCTCCCCTGTACAACCATAACCAACAATCATCTAGGAACGGTTTGGATTTTAGTCTGGACAAGGCTTCCAGGACCGCATCCAAACATACTTTATGTGTCCCATGCGGGTCGGCCAAGTCTCCAGCAGCATAAATTTGGTGGGGCTTTATTTGGGTGATGATATCCATCATGATCATAACGTCTTCCTCGGAAAGATTGTTCTTTTTGATCGTTCCTGTTTCATAAAACGGAAGGTTCAAGAAATGTACGTTTGCATCCTTAAGTCCCATGTAGCGGGTGGCTGCGTAGGATTCACCGCGTCTAATATTTCCCTTTAATTTTCTAACCTCTGGAGAATCTACCCTACTTTCATTTTTCTGTGCGATGCTGTCAATTAATTTTTGGGCTTTTTCAGATGGATTAATATGCATGGCTATTTCGGCATACTTTCTCGCGTCCGTATCGGATACTGCAATATTCCCGGAAGTTTGGTAGGCTACATGCACTTCGTGACCCTGTTCCACAAGTCGGTCAAAAGTACCTCCCATAGAAATTACGTCATCATCGGGATGTGGACTAAATATAATAACACGTTTTTTGGCGGGCGTTGCCCTTTCTGGCCTATTAGTGTCATCTGCATTTGGTTTTCCGCCGGGCCACCCCGTAATCGTATGCTGAAGTTTGTTGAACATTTTTATGTTCAAATCATAGGAATCTTCTAAGGACAACAAATCTGCCATCCCATTGTCGTTGTAATCCTTATCGGTAAGGCTTAAAATGGTTTTTCCGGTTTCTTCGCACAACCAGACCATGGCTTTTGCCTTTAACCCTTCGGTCCATTCGCAGGCGTCCACCAACCAAGGGGTTTTATTCCTCGTAAGTTCGCTACCTGCGCCTGTGTCCAGTACAAAAGTGCAATTATTGTGGTTTTGTAAGTAGGTTGCCGGCACTTGGGAAGAGATTTCCCCTTCAATAGTTTTTTTTATAATATCCGCTTTGTTCTGCCCCCATCCTAGCAATACGATTCTCTTTGCTTTCCTTACAGTGGCAATACCCATAGTAATGGCCTTTCTAGGCACATTATCTATTCCTAAAAAAGCAGGTGCGGCATCTACCCTGGTAATGTGGTCCAGTGTTATGACCCGAGTTCCTGAATTGTAATGGGAACCCGGTTCGTTGAAACCGATATGACCCGTTCTCCCGATACCCAGTAATTGAAAGTCCAACCCCCCGTGTTCCTTAATCTTTCTTTCATAAGATAAACAGTAGGAAACAGCTTTTTCGTAGGGCACGGTACCGTCAGGGATATGGATATTTTCTTCCGGTATGTCCACATGGTTAAAAAGATGTTCGTGCATGAAGTAGTAGTAGCTTTGGATATTGCTACGTTCCATGGGCAAGTACTCATCCAAATTAAAAGTTACGACGTTATGGAAGCTCAAACCTTCCTCTTTGTGCTTTCGTACCAATTCCTCGTATACCCGAATAGGGGAGGAGCCCGTAGCTAGGCCCAGAACACAGGGTTTCCCCTGGGATTGTTTTTTCTTGATAAGCTCGGCCATTTCATCGGCCACTCTTATTGATGCTACGTTAGAATCGGAGAAAATTACGTTATGGACTTTCTCAAAACGGGTCTCTTCAAATTGGCCAATAGGCTTGTGGGTAATGTCTGTTTTCTGTGGTGCTGTCGCAGTTTTCATATCGCTGGCGAAATTTATTCAATTAAAATCAAGCAAATATATACAAATATTTTAGTATTTGCATTTTTTTGCAATATTTAATGCCGTTTTATGCTTTAATGAATAATATTTTTTATTTAATCTACTTTAAACAGTATAAAACGGCAGGTCGATAATTTTGATTATCTTTGACTTTTTAAGGGGATAAACACCATAAAATGCTAAAAGAAGAGCGTCAACAAACCATACTTAGC
>CAJQMW010000027.1 GCA_905479535.1 uncultured Maribacter sp.
GGCCAAAATGCCTAGGCCTATTGCAGCCAACATCCCTTCTATGGCAGATGCAGGAAAGAAATCCGCCAAACGCCCCATTCGTAAAACCCCTAGCATAATCATCAGAATACCTGAGAATATGATGGCCGCCAATGTAAAAAGATAACCTTGATATAAATCCCCACCCCCTAATGTGGTTATGGCCCCTAGGAGTACAATGACCAGTCCATTTCCGGGACCGGTAATGGTCACATTGGCCCCACCAAGCATCGCTACTACAATTCCTCCTACAACGGAAGCAATGACACCGGAAATTGGAGGGGCCTCACTCGCCAACGCCAGACCCAGCCCCAATGGTAGGGCAATAAGCGACACGACGAACCCGGAAAAGATGTTCTTCGGAAGTGTTTTGACAAAAGCCTTGGTACGATCTGTTTTTGCGCTCAATTCTTTTTTCTGATAATTAAAAGATCTGTCGGAAGGTCCGATAGAATATATTCTATGTCATGCGGAAAAATACGGTCAAACAATCCAGTTTTTAACGGAGCGTTCATTACCAAAAGATCAGCGCGTACCACCTCCGCATAATGACCTATGGAGTATCCCCTTTTTCCAAACACCCCCTGCGTTTTTATTTTTACATTGCCTTTAAGTCCTGCCGGAAGCGAATTCAGGATACTTTTTATTCGCGTATCCTCCCTAAGTTTAATTCGTTCTTTTATAATCGCCGCTTTCTTTAGGGAGCGGTCATCTTCCACCACCACGTCAACCTCTTTTTGCAAAATTTCTTCTACCACTGTCAATTGCTGTGCGCCAAGGGCATTGGAAACATAGAGGGCCCGTTCTATGGCTAACGGTGTTTCTGGCGCATCCAAGCCGTTCACCACCACGTGCTTACACGGTATACGAACGGCCGAAGGTTTTATAAGCAGGAGTACGGAGCAAGAGACCTTTCTCGTTAGTTTCCTAGCAATGGACCCCACATAAAATTGAAATCTATTTTCGTGCTGTAGGGCGCCTAAGATCAATAGATCAATTTGGGAGGTGTTGCATATTTCCAATATCGTGGGTTCCGGTTTTCCGTTCCTCCATTGAATTTCGATGGGAATGTCCGGATAATCGGATTCCGCAAGAATGGCCTCTATGTGCGATGCTTTTTCTGTGGTCTTTTGTCCAACATGTAACAGTATGAGCTTCGATTTGAAGAAATAGGCAATTCGGTTGGCTTCTAGAATATTGACCTTTAAGGAAGGCGAAAATGCAAATCCGAATAAAATGGTTTTGAAAGGATGGATGATATTTGGGGTTTAATTAGGTTTGTCCGCCAAGATAAGATAATTAACCTGAATTCAAATGGGCCCTTAATAAAGCTCTTGGTCTTTGAAGACTTTAATTAGGGCCTGTTAACACTAAGCCCAAAAGTGACTTTTTCGCCCTTTTTCTAGATTTCAGTGTTGATTTTTGGCCACGTAGCCAGCTATGTTTCCCCAAAAATCGCCTCGAAATCAGAAAAAATCATCAAAAACCCCATGGTTTTCTTTAGTGTTAACAGGCCCTAGTTTAAATAAATTTCAATAATAATAATAATATGTTTTTCCCGTTCATAGACTAATCAATAATCCAAACTTAAATTTATTTTATGAAAAAAGCACTATTATTTTCTGCAGTCACCTTATCTATTTTATTTACCGGATGTTCAAAAGATGACGATGCTAGTAATTGTGAATCATGTTCGCTTCAAGGATCATTAATTGAAATCTGTGACAATAATGATGGCACCTATACCCTTACCGCTGGCGGAGAGTCAGAAACGGTTAATGAAGAAGAACTTGGCGGCTTAACGCCAAAACAATTTACGGACGCACTTTGTTCTTTGGGAACATTGGGCCAATAGTAATAAAAGAAGACCTAACTGATCCTATTCAGCTGAATAGGATCAGTTTTTTTATTGAATTTTAGCTAAAATTCTATCTTACAAAAAAGGCATGGGTAATTTTGAAACCCACTGTTAAGCTTAGTACTTCCCAGGTAATTAATGAACAGTGATCTTCTTCCCTGTTTAATTACTATTTTTATCCAAAATAGAAAGGAATGCTAGAATTAGCCGGAATCATTATCCTTGGAATTATTGCGCAATGGGTAGCATGGCGTTTAAAGCTCCCGGCTATATTGCCTTTGATTCTAATAGGGTTATTGGTAGGGCCCATTTCTACACTTTACACGGCAGACGGGGCTAAACTAATTGAACCCATATGGAACGGTGAAAAGGGGCTATTTCCAGGAGATGGACTTTATTATTTTGTTTCGTTGGCCATTAGTATTATCCTGTTTGAAGGAGGATTAACGCTGAAAAAAGCAGAAATACAAAACGTAGGCCCAGTAATTACAAAATTAATTACGTTGGGTAGTTTGGTAACCTTTTTTGCCGGGGCCGTCGCGGCACATTTTATTTTTGATCTTTCCTATCAAATTTCTTTTTTATTTTCTGCCCTGATCATAGTAACAGGACCCACTGTAATCACGCCGATACTGCGGAACATTCCATTGAAGAAAGACTTATCCACCGTCTTGAAGTGGGAAGGAATTTTAATAGACCCTATTGGTGCTCTAGCGGCTGTATTGGTCTTTGAATTTATAAGCGTAGGAGAAGGGCAGGCCTATACGCAAACCGCATTGATCGAATTTGGTAAAATCCTGCTTTTTGGATTTACCTTCGGATTTACCTTTGCACATGGTTTGGCATTTGCCATTAAGAAAAATTTCATTCCACATTATTTGTTGAACGTGGTATCGTTATCGGTGGTGCTACTGGTATTCGTAGAATCGGATATTTTTGCTCACGAATCCGGTCTTCTGGCCGTGGTAGTCATGGGAATGGTACTTGGCAATATGGACTTACCAAATATTAAAGAACTGCTTTACTTCAAGGAATCTTTAAGCGTACTGCTCATATCGATTTTATTCATTCTTCTGGCCGCCAATATAAACATCTCTGACTTGGAGTTGATATACAATTGGAAAACTCTTGTGCTGTTTGCGGTGATCATACTTGTCATTAGGCCTTTAGGCGTCTTTTTGAGTGCCATGGGGTCTAATCTAAAGCTCAATGAGAAACTTTTTGTTAGCTGGGTTGGGCCACGTGGAATCGTAGCCGCAGGTATTGCCTCTCTTTTTGGCTCCAAATTAATTTCAAAAGGCGAGCCGGGAGCGGAATATATTACACCCCTTGTCTTCATGATTGTTCTGGGAACGGTTTTATTAAATGCTACAACTGCACGTGTTTTCGCAAAGCTGGTGGGGGTATTTTTAAAAAAATCCGAAGGTATACTCATACTCGGGGCGTCCAAGGTTTCAAGACTTATTGGGGATTATTTACATAAGAACAAACGACACGTGGTACTTATAGACAACAACCAGACGAATGTAAACAAGGCTAAAAAATTAGGACTTGAGGCTCTTTCGGCTAATATTTATTCCGATTCACTTGTAGACAATATAGAACTTAACGATGTTGGCTATTTGATGGCCTTAACGGGCAATTCGGAAATTAACAGGTACGCCATTGAAAAATTTGAAAAGCAATTTGGTGAAAACGGATCGTTCCGTTTAGTCGATACCGATGAAATGAACGATCCGGAAAACAACCCTAAAGAAGGGTTGTTCTCACACACGGATGATTTTATCAAATTGACTGAGGCAGCCCGAAAAAACCCTACCATCCATGAAATTGAATTAAAAGATACGGAACACTACGAAGGTCTTATCGAGATCACTAAAGCGGACCACGATATTATTCCCTTGTTTCTAAAAAGTCCAGATGGGGACATCGAGATTATTCCCTCGTTTAGCCAAGAATTTACGGATATCCAAGAAGGGTATAAGCTCGCCTATTTAGGAAAGATGTTTCCTATTGAAGAGGTTGATGTGAATGAGTAGTAGAAATTTATATACCCAGGTTTCAAATAAGTGTTGCGGTTTTGCTTGTCTTAATTAATCGTTCAACTTTAAAACCGCCATAAATGCCTCCTGTGGAATCTCTACGTTACCCACTTGGCGCATTCTTTTCTTTCCTTTTTTCTGTTTTTCCAGTAGTTTACGTTTCCTTGAAATATCACCACCGTAACACTTGGCGGTTACATCTTTTCGCAGAGCCTTGATGGTTTCCCTGGATATAATCTTCGAACCTATGGCGGCTTGTACCGGTATATCAAACTGTTGTCTTGGAATCAATTCCTTCAGCTTCTCGCACATTTTTTTACCGATAGTGGCAGCGCTATCAAAATGTATTAGAGCCGATAGGGCATCCACCGTTTGTCCGTTGAGCAGAATATCTACCCGGACCAACTTTGAAGCTCTCATACCTATGGGCGCATAATCAAAAGAGGCATAACCTCTGGATACCGTCTTTAATCGATCATAAAAATCGAAAACGATTTCTGCCAAGGGCATATCAAAATTCAACTCCACGCGCTCTGTCGTCAAATAGGTTTGATTGGTAATCTGCCCTCTTTTTTCAATACAGAGCGACATGACATTGCCCACAAAATCCGACTTCGTAATAATAGTGGCCTTTATATACGGCTCTTCAACACGGTCTATGGTAGACGGGTCGGGCAGGTCACTTGGATTGTTTACCGTTAGCGGAACTTCCGGGTCTTTTCTGGTGAACGCATGATAGCTTACGTTGGGAACGGTGGTAATGACCGTCATGTCAAATTCACGCTCCAAGCGTTCTTGAATAATTTCCATGTGCAACATCCCCAAGAACCCACATCTGAAACCAAACCCCAATGCGGCACTACTCTCTGGTGTAAACACCAACG
>CAJQMW010000028.1 GCA_905479535.1 uncultured Maribacter sp.
TATGCGTATGGATACTGCGGGAATATCCAATGTTTTTATAAAAGGCGCCATGGGTTGCGAGCCGCCGGTGGTTTTCATATTTACCACTTCTTTTCCAAATACTTTTTCCATGGACCTGTTTAAAAACTCTCCAATGGGGCTATCCATTTCGGTACTGAAGGGTAGCGACCCCATACGATAGGTGAAGGAGGCTAGTTTGGAATAGTTGCTTCTTTCTTCTTGGGTCGGAATGGAGTCTACTAAATGATAGCCATAATCCTCAATGTATTTCTTTAATAAATCCATTTGTCGCTGTGCCGAAGTTTCGGGCACTAATCGCATGTCTATTTCCACGATAACTTCGGACGGGATAATCGTACGGACTTCTTTGCCTGTCCAAGCCGCTTTAAGTCCTCTTATATTTAAGGAGGGGTATTGTAACGCTTCCTGATAGGTCTCGGCAACCGCCTCGGGCCTTGCAATTCCCAAATTACTTTTAATGCTATCTATATTTTCAGGCATGTTGGCAAGAAGAAGCTTGTCTTTTTCAGACAGATGGACACCTTCGTAAAAACCCGGTATCGTCACTTTCCCCATTTCGTCTTTTAATCCTCCAACCATTTTTGCGGTCTCAAAAACCGGGTTCGGCGCAAAATTTCCGTACTGACCACTATGTAGGCCATAGCTAGGTCCAAAAACTTTAATGGTAGCCGTGGCAATTCCCCGAGCTCCATAAGTTAAGGTCGGTAAATTGGAAAGGTGTCGCGTACCGTCCATGATAAATAGCATCTCGGCTTCCAATAAGTCTTTGTTCTCACGAACCGCTTTCGGTAAATGTGGGGAACCTAGTTCTTCCTGAAAATCCATGATTACTTTTATGTTGAATCCGGGTTTTATTTTTTTGGACTGAAGAATTTGTAACGCTGAAATAAATGATAGGGCAGGACCCTTGGAATCGGATGCCGATCTTGCAAAAATCCTCCAATCCATATCAATACTTTTTTTAAGGTTATCGAAATCTATAATGGTCCAATCGTGTTCTTTTTTTTCTTTCAGAACCGGTTCAAAAGGATCGGGTTGGTACCATGCCGGGGAGTCCACAGGTTGACCATCAATCTGTAGATAGAAAAGTACACTTTTTGTATTTTTATGAAATACTTTTTCTGCATAGAGCAGGGGAGGGCCGTCCGTTGAAATTTGACGTGTTTTAAAATTTAAGGCTAGGAAAACACTATCGCACCATTGTCTATTTTTTTCGATTTGGTCGGTATAGTTCCCATCATTTTTCAGTCTTAAAAATTGTTGTAAATTTAGAATAGCTTCAAATAATTTATCGTCAGTGGCTTGTTCTATTTTAACTTCCGACAGGGTTTGGGAGTTGCCAGATTGAGAAAAAATGAAACAGATTAAAACGAAGATAAAATTGACTTTTTTCACCGGAATAGGAGGAAAATTATAATTTTAGATTTGTCTAAAAATATTGATAATTAATTAAAAACCAAATATTTAAATAGTTTAATATCAAGTGATAGATTGTATTTTTAAGAATCGCCGATTTTCAATGAAATTTTTAAGTTTTTTATTTTAATCTTGTGCTTTTAGGACTTTTATTTCGTCCCTCAATTTTGCAGCTTGCATAAAATCCAACTCCTTGGCCGCTTTCTCCATTGCCTTTCTTTTTTCCCGAATCATCTTTTCAATTTGATCTTTTGTCAAGTAATCCAAGTCAGGTTCGGCTGCCCTCAATTCCTCTTTTTCAAAGTGATATGTAGAGACGGAATTTTTTGCTAGAACGCTATCCAAATTCTTGTTCAAGGATGTCGGTGTGATGTTATTTTGGGTGTTGTATTCAATCTGTTTTTCGCGCCGATAGATGGTTTCATCAATCGTTTTTTGCATACTATCGGTTATCTTATCGGCATACATTATTGCCTTACCATTAAGATGTCTGGCCGCTCTTCCAACGGTCTGTGTCAACGATCTATTGCTTCTTAAAAATCCTTCTTTGTCAGCATCTAAAATTGCAACCAAAGATACCTCTGGTAAATCCAATCCTTCCCTCAAAAGGTTCACCCCAATGAGTACATCAAAAATACCTTTTCTAAGATCTTGCATGATCTCCACCCTTTCCAAAGTATCAACATCGCTATGGATATATCTGCAGCGAATATTTATACGGTCCAGGTATTTTGCCATTTCTTCGGCCATTCTTTTGGTCAACGTGGTTACGAGGGTCCGTTCATCTTTTTCTACCCTTTGTTGAATTTCCTCTACCAGATCATCGATTTGGTTCAAACTGGGCCGCACTTCGATTATAGGGTCTAATAAACCGGTCGGGCGAATTACCTGTTCAACGTAAACGCCTTGACTTAGTTGTAGTTCATAATCCGCGGGTGTGGCACTTACGTACAACACCTGATTTTGCAATGCTTCGAATTCCTCAAATTTTAAGGGCCTGTTGTCCATTGCGGCGGGCAGACGGAAACCGTAGTCTACCAAATTCACTTTTCTTGAACGGTCTCCGCCATACATGGCGTGGACCTGTGGGATGGTTACATGACTTTCATCGATCACCATTAAATAATCATTAGGAAAATAGTCCAAAAGACAGAAAGGTCTCGTACCCGGTTCCCGACCGTCCAAATACCTTGAGTAGTTTTCAATGCCTGAGCAGTAACCAAGTTCCCGAATCATTTCTAAATCGAAATTCGTACGCTCTTCCAGGCGTTTCGCTTCAAGGGGCTTGCCAATCTCCCTGAAATAGTCCACTTGCTTTACCAAATCGTCTTGGATGTTATGTATGGCATTCTGCAATACATCCCGTGATGTTACGAACATATTGGCGGGATAAATATTCAGGGTTTCATATACTTCCAGTATATTATTATTGAAGGGGTCAAAGGCTTCAATTTCTTCTATTTCATCACCGAAAAAATGGATCCTGAACGCATGATCGGCATAGCTAGGGAAAACATCCACCACATCACCTTTCACCCTAAAATTTCCGTTCCTAAAATCAGCCGTAGTCCTTGAATATAGGCCTTGTACTAGTTGGTGAAGAAATTTAGTTCTGGCAATAACCAGATCTTTCCCAATGGAAATGACATTTTTCTTAAATTCAATCGGATTTCCAATCCCATATAGGCAAGATACCGAGGCCACTACCAGCACATCCCTTCTCCCCGATAGAAGTGAGGACGTGGTACTAAGCCTTAGTTTTTCGATATCCTCGTTTATGGAAAGATCTTTCTCTATGTATACACCGCTTGTTGGAATAAAGGCTTCCGGCTGGTAGTAGTCGTAATAGGAAACGAAATATTCGACGGCATTTTGGGGAAAGAACTGCTTGAATTCCGAATACAGCTGCGCGGCCAAGGTTTTGTTATGCGCCAAGACCAACGTTGGTTTTTGTACTTGCTCTATGACATTGGCCACGGTAAAGGTTTTACCCGATCCTGTAACTCCCAATAGGGTTTGATACTTTTCTCCACTGTCCAATCCTTGCCTTAATTCTTTAATGGCGTTAGGCTGATCACCCTTCGGTTCAAATTCCGAAACAACTTTAAATTTCATCTGATAAAAATACAAAAAGAGATGTTCCTATTTGGTGCCTAACCAGATTTAAGTAGTGCTCTAAAGTTGAAGGGGTGACGGTCAAATCGAAGCAATAGCATTATTTCCAAACGAATTGTTTTCCCCAAAAATTTTTCACAGATAGACAGAAAACGGGATATTGTTATTGAACTCGTCTTGAGTTGTTCTTTTACCTGCAATTTTCACATTTTGCCCCCTAATTTTGTCTTTTTCTCCCACCGTAGCTACG
>CAJQMW010000029.1 GCA_905479535.1 uncultured Maribacter sp.
CCAATGCTTAATTTTGCAATCCATTCTAAATAAGAAGAAATATGGCAGATTTTTATGCCCTTACGGTAAAGTCAATAAAAAAGTTAACCCCTAGCTCCGTAGCCGTAACCCTCAGTATTCCTAAGGAACTTATTCAAACGTTTACATTCACGGCAGGGCAGTACATCACCCTAAAAAAAGAGCTTAAAGGCAAGGAATTGCGTCGCGCCTATTCTATAAGCTCTTCTCCAAAAGCAGCCGATATAACTATTGGTATCAAAAAAGTGGATCGGGGCGGATTCTCGGATTATGCCAATACCAAACTTCAAGTTGGGGATGTATTGGACGTAATGCCTCCGGAAGGCAGGTTTGTATTTAAACCGTCAAGCCAAGAACAGAATATAGCCGCTTTTGCTGCGGGTAGTGGAATTACACCTATCATGAGTATTGCCAAAACTGTCTTGGATGCTAATCCCAAGAATAGATTCGTGCTGGTCTATGGCAATAAGTCTTACGAGGAGACCATGTTTTATACCGATTTAGTTAAACTGGAGCTAGATTATACCAATAGGTTTTTTGTTTATTTTACCAACAGTCAGACCAGAGAGGAAAAGGCCTTGTTCGGACGCATTGATACCGCAACTGTTAACTATGCCCTGAAAAACAAGCATAAAGATCTTGCTTTCAATGATTACTATTTATGTGGTCCGGAAAAAATGATCAATTTGGTGACAGATACACTTCTTGATAACGATATTCCCAAGGATAAGATTCATTTTGAGCTTTTTACCACTACGGAAATCAAGGATGAAATGCCCGTTGCCGTAGACGGTCAAACCAATCTTACCGTTGTCCTGGACGATGAGGAGTTTCAATTGACCATGGATAAAAGCAAATTGGTGCTGGATGCCGTACTTGAAGAGAATATTGATGCCCCCTATTCTTGTCAAGGTGGGGTCTGTAGCAGCTGTATCGCCAGGGTCAAGGAAGGGAATGCGGAGATGGTCAAGAATCAAATCCTTACCGATGGGGAAATAGCGGATGGATTTATCCTTACCTGCCAAGCGCACCCAACAACTCCTACATTAAAAGTGGATTATGATGATGTGTAAAAAAGCCCCCTAACCCCCAAAGGGGGCAACTCTTATGGTTACGCTAGCGCATTGTTGGCTTATTTAATAGTTTCATATTCCTTTATTGAAACTCAATATTCGAGTAAACGTTCTCCCCCTTGGGGGGAGCTAGAGGGGGCCGTTTTCAAATCTCTTCACCGCCGTCTCATAGCCCAATGCATAAGCTTTTTCAATACCCTTTCTGTCAAAAATTCCAATTTTTTCCAGCTCTTTGGGTTCAAAGACCAAATCACATTTCGCAATTTTCTCCCTATTGATGGCATAAATCATTAAGCCCGTAACGCGACCGGTAAGCTGAATGGAATTATTTAAATCTTTCCTTTGGAGTTTAGCAACAAGGGAGACATTGCTTCCGATAACGTATTCAGCCCTATCAAAAACAGGTTCTGCCGGGAAGTTGTTCATAATACCGCCATCGGCATAAAGCATCCCATTATAATTGACCGGACTAAAAACCGGGGGTAGCGCGGCCGAGGCAAGCAAAGGTTTTATCAGTTCTCCCTCCGCAATGAATTCTTCCTCGCCAAGCTCAAGGTTGGTGGCGACTACATAAAGTTCTCTCCTTAAGGACTCAAAACTATCATGAGGGAAATAAGCCTTAAAAATATCGATATAACGCTCCGTATCAATAAGTCCTGGTTTGGCCAGCGCAAAGAAATTGTATTTGAACAAGGGCGTTTCCTTAAAAAACCGAAGCATATCCAGAACTGAATTTCCATTCGCATACAGAGCCCCCACTAAAGCTCCCACGCTACTTCCAGCAACGATATTGGCATTTAATCCAAATTCTTCCATGGCCTTTATAACTCCAATATGCGCCATGCCGCGAACGCCCCCACCTGATAGCACAAGCCCAATTTTCTTACGATGTAACGCTTCCATGTCCATAGAAAAAAGGTGGATTTTGAATCAAAATTACCTTGTCTTTTATAAATACATCCGATAATTCTGAAGTTTTTTGATACTACTTTCAAACTAAACGGTCCGTAACCCATTTTAAAAAGGGTTTAATCTCTAAAAAAGATAAGAATGTCCATAAATAAGAGCGTTTAATCGACCTTATTCCATTTTGAAAAAATTTAGAAGCGATAGGATTAGACCGGTTAGTCTGTTTGTTAAGAATCTTATTTTTATTGAGTGTAATTAACTTTTAAGACTTTCGACCAAACCTTTGCATACTAATTATCGTAAGTTTGTTAGAGAAAATAAAAGCACTTTGAAATTCCCCGGTACAACCGCTGTTTTGGTATTTGCCAATTCTTCCAAGGAGGAGTTGAACCATAAACCCATTCCAAAAGGCGAGCTTTTATTTGATAGGCTTACACATGAGACCCTAAAAAAGGTCCAAAAATCCGGCCTTCCTTATTTTCATGTTTCGGAAAAAGAACAAGTAGGCAATTCTTTTGGCGAACGTTTCTCAAACGCCATTCAATCGATATTTGAGCAAGGTTTTGAAAATATTATTACCATAGGTAATGATACGCCTCAGTTAGAAACCAGACACTTAATTGAAACGGAAACCGCTCTAAAGGCCGGAAAAACTGTTTTAGGCCCTTCTCTGGATGGTGGATTCTATCTAATGGGTATTCATAAATCAAAATTTGATGTTGAAACCTTTAAAAGACTACCATGGCAACGTTTTAGCCTTTTAAATCGTATTTCGGTTCTTTTGGACCAAACGGAGGCACTTCTGTATACATTACCTACACTGGGGGATTTGGATGACCTGAAGGATGTAAAACGATTGATAGCCTTTAGAAAATCAATTTCATCAACATTATTACAACTACTTGCGTTTCTTATTCGGCTTGAAGAACAAATTATTGTTGCGCTTCGTGACCGGTTTTCAGCTATTTATCTTCATCAGGTTTTTAACAAGGGCTCTCCCATACTACTTCATTCCTAGTACGTGTTGAGCGGGTTGTAAATAGCAATCCGAATTGTTAATTCATTCCATATTATTTAATGAAGTATTTATTGATGGCCATGACCTTGTTCATAGCGCCTATTGCATTAGCCCAAGAAACGATATCGGGTACAGTGAAGGATGTTTCCGGTGTGCCTATTCCGTACGTGAACATCCAATTATCAGGAACAAATAAAGGGACAATCACCAATGAGCTAGGCAAGTATAGCTTAGAAGTCCCAAATCTATTGGGTGCCTTGAAGTTTTCGATTCTAGGTTACGAAACCAAAACCGTCCCCATCAACAACGTGGGAATTTTGGACGTAACGCTTTCAGAATCTTCAGAACAGCTTAATGAGGTCGTTCTGACGGCCCTAGGCCTTAAAAGGGAAACCAAAGAACTGGGTTACGTTGTACAAAGTTTGGATGCCGAAGGAGTTACCGAAGTAAAATCGGTCAACTTTTTAGACAATCTCAGCGGTAAACTCGCCGGGGTTACTGTAAATCAAGGTGCTACGGGAGTAGGCTCGTCCTCAAAAATTACGATTCGCGGAGAAGCTTCCTTCTCCAATAACAATCCGTTGTTCATTGTGGATGGGGTGCCTATCAACAATAATTCGGTCTTCAACTTCACGAACGAGGCCGCCGCCGGCTTTCAGGAAGTCGATTTTGGGAACGGTGCCATGGAAGTGAATCCAGATGATATTGCCGAGGTTTCTGTCTTAAAGGGGCCGAGTGCCGCTGCCCTTTATGGTACGCGCGCCGCAAATGGTGTCATTATTATTGAAACCAAGGACGGTTCTAAAAGTAAGGGCCTTGGGATCAGTTATAATACGAGCTTATTTGTGGATTCCGCTTTTAAGCTGCCTGATTTTCAAAACGAATACGGACAGGGACAGGCAGGGGTTTTTGAATATGTAGATGGTCTTGGTGGGGGAACGAGTGATAATATTACGTATAGCTGGGGACCACGTTTGGATGTCGGAAATTTGATTCCGCAGTTTGATAGTCCTGTGACGCTCGCAGATGGTACCGTTGTTCGTGGCGGGGACACTTCCGTATACAATGGTTTGCCCATAACACCAACGGAGTTCCGCTCCGATCCCGATAACCTGAAGAATTTTTACGAAACGGGAACTACCTTCATTAACAACCTGGCAATCTCATCAGGCTTTGATAAGGGCAACTTTAGGCTCTCATTCACCGATTTAAGAAGCGAAAGTATTATTCCGGGCGTGAACTTGGATAGGCAGACGGTT
>CAJQMW010000030.1 GCA_905479535.1 uncultured Maribacter sp.
ATTTATTAATTTTTTAAAGTCTCTTAAAGCCTTTTGACTGCGCTCAAGACAGGCTTAGTCGAGAATCGTATTATTGTAATAATTTTAGTGCCAAAAGATTTGCTAATCCCCTATTTTTTCAAAGTGGGGTGTCAGCAAAGCTTACGGAGGGGTAAAATTAGATAAAAGCTTAGGGATATCTTGCACTGTTCTGGTCTTGAAATAGCATTTTGAAAAGACCGACTTTATTATTGGTGGCTATACATAATTAAAATAGTTTCATATCCAATACGGTAGGGGCATGGATATAGCAGCTAAAAGAAAATGAAAAACAAATAAATAGATGAATGTAAAAAGGATTAACCTAATATTAAATAGGAGTTTTAAATGATTTACTTTCAACAACAAGCTCATCAAAATCTCCGAGATTATGTAAGGTGCTACTGGAAGATTGAAAACAAGAATAAAGATTTTCAATCTTACACCATTTTGCCCGATGGATTTTTCGATTTATTGATTTGCTATCGTAATGACCATCTGGACGGAGTGTTTTTAACTGGTTTGTGGAATCACAAAACCAATGTAGTTATATCACCAGAAACTACAATATACGGAGTACAATTCCGGTTGCTTGCAATCGAAAATATAATTCATGAAAGTATCACCTCATTACTAAACGATATAAAGGGATTAGAAAAATCTTATTTGGGACTTGATGGATTTAATAAAAATGACGACGCTTGTTTCTTCGAATACTTGAATCGATGCTTGTTATCGTGTATTGAAGAACACGACCCAATTGATCCAAGAAAATGTATTCTTTTAAAATCGATCGATCAAACAAAAGGAAATAAGACAATTGAATATTATTCACAAAACGCTTATTGGTCAAAACGACAAATAAATCGATATTTCCAATCTACTTTTGGGCTTTCCTTAAAAAGTTATTGTAGTATTCGAAAAGGTGCTGCCACATATAGCCAGATAAGAAAAGGACGGTTATATCCTCAACAAGGTTATTTTGACCAACCGCATTATATAAAAGGGATGAAAAAAATAACAGGATTTACGCCAAAAGTATTACTGAAAAACGAAAACGACCGATTTTTACAATTTTCAATCATCAAAAATGAATAGATTGCATTTTCAATCATCAAAATTTGATTTATATGATATTGCAAATAATTAAGTTGAAATCGGATTTACCAGAAGAGGAATTATTAAAAAGAGCAAGGGAAAGGGAATCAAAATTTAAATCTATCCCCGGCCTTCTGGAAAAATATTATGTAAAAACAAGCAAAGAGGGAGAATATGGAGGGGTATATGTCTGGGACTCCCCACAATCCCTACAAAGCTACCAAGAATCTGATTTGGCCAAAAGTATACCATCGGCCTATGCTATTAATGCAGCTCCGGATACAGAGATCATGGATATTATTTTTCAATTGAGAAACAAGTAGACGTATACACCAATCGTTGAATTTTATTCGGCCTTGCCGACCCATGTTGCCATGTTTTGATACTCAAAACCCCGCTACAGGGGTTATGAAATTCAACGGAAGCGCTATACCAGATCACTTAGAGATAACAAAACTTCCCCATTTCCCATCTCGACCCCAATCCGTACCTTTGCCGCTGAATTACTGAAAAAGTGGCGAACATATATTCCAAAACCCTCCAAGACCTAGAATTTCCTACCGTTTTACAGCAGGTGGCCGCCCGCTGCAATACGGAGTTGGGCAAGGCAGTGGCATTGGAAATCGTTCCATTGGCGGATGAAGCGAAAATGGAAAACGCTTTGGGCCAAACTTCGGAATACTTAGCGTCGTTCATCAGTGAAAACCGGATACCCAATCACGGTTTTGACCAGATCAATGGAGAGCTCCAACTCTTAAAGATTGAAAATACCACCTTGGAACTCCAAGGGTTCAGGCGAATGGCTTCCATTTGCAACACGGTAACTGCCCATCAAAAGTTCTTTAAGAAGTTTAAGGAATACTATCCCCTACTGCATGATCTTGCGGCGGAACTGGAACCGAATACCGAGATTCCGGTATTCATCAACAACGTCATAGACCGTTTTGGAGAGGTGAAGGACAATGCATCGGATGCTTTGTTGAGCATCAGAAGACAGATGAACCACGTACGTGGAAAAATTAGCCAAAGCTTTGGTAGTGCCTTGGCTACTTATAATTCGTCGGACTATTTGGACGAGATTAGGGAGTCGGTCGTAGAGAACAGAAGAGTCCTCGCCGTAAAGGCCATGTACCGCAAAAAGATAAAGGGGAGCGTTATGGGCACTTCCAAAACAGGAAGTATTGTTTACATAGAACCTGAGGCCACCTTACGCTATAGTCGCGAACTCAACAATCTAGAATTTGAAGAGAAAGAAGAAGTGCAGCGCATCCTGAATCAGCTTACAAATCAAATCAGGCCATTTAGAGAACTTTTAAGCGATTATCAGGATTATTTAAGCCAGATAGATGTCACGGCGGCAAAAGCAAAGTACGCGCAAGATATTAATGCTCTAAAGCCAAATCTAGGAACGACCCGCAGACTCTTTTTGCGGGATGCTTACCATCCGTTATTGTATCTCAATAACAAAAGAAAGAACGAAAAGACCTACCCGCAGACCATTGAACTGCATCCCGAGAACCGCATTATCGTTATTTCCGGACCCAATGCGGGCGGTAAAAGCATCACCTTAAAGACCATTGGGCTGTTACAGGTCATGGCGCAAAGTGGACTGTTGGTCCCCGTACACGAAGGCAGTGAAATTTGCTTCTTTGATAAGATTTTAACGGATATTGGAGACAACCAATCCATTGAAAATCATTTAAGTACGTACAGCTATCGGCTTAAGAACATGAACCAGTTCCTGAAACGCTGCAATGACCGCACGTTGTTCCTGATCGACGAATTCGGAACGGGGAGCGACCCCGAACTTGGAGGTGCCCTGGCCGAAGCGTTCTTGGAAGTTTTCTACGAACGGGAATCCTACGGGGTGATTACGACCCACTACGCCAATTTAAAGGCATTGGCGAACGAGCTGCCCCATGCTACCAATGCCAATATGCTTTTTGACGGTAAAACACTGGAACCTACCTTTCAATTGATCCTTGGGCAAGCTGGTAGTTCCTTCACATTTGAGGTGGCCCAGAAGAACGGTATCCCCTACTCGCTCATTAACAAGGCCAAGAAGAAGATAGAACGTGGCAAGGTCCGCTTTGATGCGACGATAGCCAAACTACAGAAAGAGCGCAGTAAAATGGCGCAAACAGGCTCTAGGTTGCAGGAAGAGGAATCGAAAGCAAGGGAAGAAGCAGCGCGGTTGGAAAAATTGAATGCTAAGGTAAAGTCCAAATTGGAGAACTACCAGGAATTGTACGACCATGACCAACGTATGATTCAATTGGGCAATAAGGTAAACGTAGCGGCGGACAAATATTTTCAGAATAACAAAAAACGTCCGTTGATTTCGGAGCTATTGCGCATCGTGGAAACCGAAAACAGTAAGCGAAAGAAAAGAAGCGCGAACCAAGCGAAAGCGGAACGTACCAAAAAGGCACAAGTAGCCCAAGAAGTCCAGAAGGTGGTCAAAGTCATCCGAGAGAAAAAGAAAGTTCAGAAGAAAAAAGCGGTTGTTGCCGAAAAGAACAAACCCAGACCCAATTTTGAGGTGGGCGACCGTGTTCGAATGCACGACGGAAAGGCCGTGGGTAGTATAGATTCGCTCGAAAAAGGCAAGGCCATCGTCAATTACGGTATGTTTACGACCAATGTGAGCGTTGACCAATTGGAGTTGGTAGAAAAGAAAAAATAATTCGTTATTAGCATTGATTATCAAATACTTATAATTAATCGTATACGATTATTACAAAATACCATCTCGCCTTAAAGTTCCTAAAACGATGCAACCTATCCTTATTTTTCTTCCTATTTTGATAAATTGCTATATGCTACGCAAAATGATGCCTTCAAAAAATCCAACAATCCAACCATCCAATAAGCAAACAATAAAAATAACAGCCGACACCAAGTTGTTGAATCCCAACTTTAAGTGCCGACTGCATTGTTGGCCAATTCTTACTGGCATGTTACCTTTTCTACTTCTAAGTTTAAACCGAAGACGTTGGTAGTCGCCCTGTGGCAACTGTTCGTATTGCTTGGATTATCACCAACGGTATATTGGTAAACATCATTAAAATCATCATCACTTTCTATTTCCTGAACATAGATTCTTATGTCATAGGCCCCATTTGGGGGTTGAATTTCTGTAATACTGCCTTTGACCGTACTACTTACCCATCCTCTCTCCGCATCGGTCTCCAATCCGGATTTTGAAATACCTCCTCCGGCACCTGGCAGGCTGTTTTTATAAGTAATTCCGACCCTAAACTCCCGATTAGAATCATTTATGAAATCTATGGTCCTATGCGCTACTCCAGTACTACTGCAATTTTCTGCTTGGTAACTATCGGTATACCCCATTTTGGCAATAGTATTATCTTTTAGGAACCTAACGGTGTATGAAATAGGAGCCCCAGGATTATCTCTACTATAAACAGCATTCGGACCTTGAATTATTGGTGCTAAATCCCCGAAATCCCTAGCGGTAACTGCTTCTGCGGCCACTTCAGCATTAC
The DNA here is from genome assembly GCA_905479535.1 of uncultured Maribacter sp. Lineage (GTDB taxonomy): Bacteria > Bacteroidota > Bacteroidia > Flavobacteriales > Flavobacteriaceae > Maribacter. The sequence continues at coordinate 4,626 of CAJQMW010000030.1, forward strand.
CGCCTATCACCACCGTAGTAATACTGGAGCTAGCCAAAATGTTTTTCACTGCCGTTTCAGTTTCAACATCAATACTGTTATTTTTACCGGCGGCATAACCGAGCGCTGCCTCAAGTTCAAAGTCGGTTGATTCATAGGTGGTTTCCAGTCTGAACATTATTATACGGCCATAGCTCACAGATTGGATATACCCTGGTGGTGAACTAGAATTAAATGTAGATTCCACTTGCTCAGCACCTACGTTTTCACTAAATACCGAGGTTGGGCTGGATGGTGGAGCCATTGAAACCGTATAAAAAACTTGCTTGAAAACCATGTTAG
>CAJQMW010000031.1 GCA_905479535.1 uncultured Maribacter sp.
ATTGGAATATCAGGTGCGATCCAACATTTGGCCGGGGTAAGTGCCTCAAAAACCAAGGTGGTCATCAATATTGATCCAGAGGCTCCCTTTTTTAAGGCTGCGGACTACGGAATAGTAGGAGACGCCTTTGAAGTAGTACCGGAATTGATAGAAAAATTAAAGGAATTTAAAGCCCAAAACGCTTAATTTTTGTTAATTTGTGCCCCGAAAGGGCTGTTCAAATAGTTGGCGTCCCAAGTATTTTGAACAGCCTTTTTTAGTTTATATAACCTATGAGTCTAGTACGATTAAAAATAAAGGGGATCTCTTATAGCCAAACCCAAAATGGCGCATACGCCCTAATATTGAATGAGGTTGAAGGAGACCGCAAACTTCCTATTGTAATCGGTGCCTTTGAAGCTCAGTCCATTGCGATTGCGCTAGAAAAGGAGATAAAACCCCCTAGACCCCTTACACACGATCTTTTCAAGAATTTTTCCGACCGTTTTGATATTGTCGTCAAACAGGTCATTATACATAAATTGGTTGATGGTGTTTTCTATTCCAGTATCATCTGCGAAAGGGACGGGATAGAAGAAATAATAGATGCCCGTACGAGCGATGCCATTGCTCTGGCACTTCGATTCAATGCCCCTATTTTTACCTATAAAACTATCTTGGACAAAGCCGGTATTTTCTTAAAGTTCTCTACTAAGGATAAGGAAAAAAAGGACGATGACAGTATTATGGTAGATGAAATTCTACAGGAAGGCGAAACTGTTGAGATAGAATCAGGCGCTTCGGACGGCTACCAAGAATTGAGTATAGACGAGCTGGAAAAGGAGCTTAAAAAGGCCGTTGCCAACGAGGATTATGAGAAGGCGGCCAAAATAAGGGATGAGATTTCCAAAAGAAACTGAAGTACAAATACCACTACATGAAAAAAAGTACTTGGTTACTGCTCATCATTCTTGCCATAATTTGTTCCCATAACACGTTTTCTCAGACCCCAGCAGAAATTGATACTATTACGAATTCCGTTGATACCATAACCCTCAACGACATTGATGACCCAACTTCGGTTGCCGTGGTCGAGAACGAAGGTTTTTCTGTGAACAGTCTTTGGCGTGGGATTTTGGGAATGCTGGTTCTTATGGGAATCGCTTTTCTATCAAGTTCCAATCGAAGGGCCATAAATTGGAGAACTGTTGGGATAGGCCTTTCCTTACAATTAATCATTGCCATAGGAGTTTTGAAGGTTCCTTTTGTTCAACTCGTTTTTGAACAAATTGGTAAAGTATTCGTAAGTATCCTGGAATTTACCCGGGCAGGAAGCAAATTCCTTTTTGAAGGTCTGGTCGTAGATACCAATACCTTTGGCTATATTTTTGCCTTTCAGGTGCTGCCTACCATTATTTTCTTTTCAGCACTTACCTCACTTTTATTTTATTTGGGAATTATCCAAAAGGTGGTAAAAGGCCTGGCTTGGTTATTGTCCAAGAGCTTGGGTATCTCCGGGGCTGAAAGTTTATCCGTTGCCGGAAATATCTTTCTGGGTCAGACGGAAGCACCATTATTGATAAAGGCCTACTTGGAAAAAATGAACCGATCGGAAATTCTCTTGGTGATGATCGGTGGAATGGCCACTGTTGCAGGAGCCGTCCTAGCAGCGTATATTGGATTTCTGGGAGGTGAGGACGAAGTGCTTCAGCTTGTCTTTGCCAAACACTTGTTGGCGGCTTCGGTGATGGCAGCACCGGGCGCCATCGTAATTTCTAAAATGTTGTATCCACAAACGGAAGCTGTAAATACGGACGTTAGTGTTTCTTCAGAAAAAATAGGTTCCAATATTTTGGATGCCATCGCCAATGGAACCACCGAAGGGTTGAAACTGGCCGTAAATGTCGGAGCTATGCTTTTGGTCTTCGTTGCTATCATTGCAATGATCAATGGTATTCTGGAGTGGACAGGGGACATTACAAGTCTAAATGGTTGGATTTCTGATAATACATCTTATCGGAAATTTTCTTTGGAGGCTATTTTAGGTACCATATTCGCACCGCTCATGTGGTTGATAGGCGTTGCCAATGAGGATATTATGCTAATGGGTCAGCTGTTGGGAATTAAACTTGCCGCTAGTGAGTTTGTGGGTTATATTCAACTGGCAGAACTAAAGGATATGACCACGTTGCCACATTTGAAATTCAATAAATCCATTATCATGGCAACCTATATGTTATGTGGATTTGCAAATTTCGCATCCATAGGCATACAGATCGGCGGAATCGGCTCCCTTGCTCCGGGACAAAGAAAAACCCTTTCAGAATTTGGAATGAAAGCGGTTTTAGGCGGTTCATTGGCTTCTCTGCTTTCTGCGACCATTGCGGGAATGATATTGGGATAAAGCCCCCTAACCCCCAAAGGGGGAACTATTATGCGCATCGTTAATAAATATTCATAATTTGCATATTCTCATTCCATTGGAAACAATTATGTTTTTCTAATTTTATCTTGACTAATTTTAAAATTCCCCCTTTGGGGGTTAGGGGGCTTATGAAACAATACCACGACTTACTTAAACATGTTTTAACGGAAGGAAACCAAAAAGGAGACCGCACGGGAACGGGGACCAAAAGCGTTTTTGGCTATCAAATGCGATTTGACCTCAGCGAAGGATTCCCCATGGTCACTACCAAAAAATTACATTTAAAGTCCATCGTGCATGAACTATTATGGTTTCTTAAAGGAGACACCAACATTGATTACCTAAAGGAAAATGGGGTGCGTATTTGGAACGAGTGGGCCGACGAAAATGGTGACTTGGGACCGGTATATGGCCATCAATGGCGCAATTGGAACGATGATGAAATTGATCAGATTAAAGAAGTTATCCACTCCCTAAAAAATAACCCCAACAGTAGAAGAATGCTGGTTTCCGCTTGGAATCCCAGTGTGCTTCCGGATACTTCAAAATCGTTCTCGGAAAACGTGGCCAACGGTAAAGCGGCTCTACCGCCGTGCCATGCCTTTTTTCAGTTTTATGTAAGCCCCCCGGCCCCCAAAGGCGGAGCAAATGCAAAACCTAAGTTATCTTTGCAACTCTATCAGAGAAGTGCCGATATATTTTTGGGTGTTCCGTTCAACATTGCATCTTATGCCCTATTCACCATGATGATGGCACAGGTCTGTGGTTATGAGGCTGGTGATTTTATCCATACTTTCGGTGATGCACATATCTACAACAATCATATGGAGCAGGTGGAACTTCAATTGGGCAGGGAACCCAGGCCGCTACCAAAGATGGTCATCAATCCAGAGGTAAAGGATATTTTTGATTTTCAGTTCGATGATTTCACTTTAGTGGATTATAATCCGCATCCCCATATCAAAGGAGTTGTTGCGGTATAACAGTAATCTCTTAACTTTTTGCGTCAATTCCCTAAACTGCTTTTTCTTTATCTTTAAAGAAAATTGTTTTCATGGTTATTACCGATTCGCTTTTGGATTTTTTCTTAGAAACCCGAAAGCACACCGAAACTATTTGCCAGCCTCTAGAGATTGAAGATTATGTGGTACAACCCATCGTTGATGTATCTCCGCCCAAATGGCATCTGGGGCACACCACATGGTTCTTTGAAGAATTCATTTTAAAGGTCTATGATTCCGGTTATAAAGTTTACGATGAAGATTTTTCATTCGTTTTCAATAGCTACTACGAAACCGTAGGAAAAAGAGTGGTACGTTCCGATCGTGGGAATCTTTCCAGGCCTTCCGTTAAAAAAGTATATGAATATAGAACTTACGTAACCGATGCAATCAAACAATTGACTTCCAAGGTGGACAGCCAGAAGATGAACGAGGTGTTGGAAATCGGTATTCATCATGAAAAGCAACATCAGGAATTACTGCTTACGGACATCAAATATATTCTGGGAAATAATCCTTTATTACCCAAGTATTCCGAAACGTTCAAAGAAGACACAATCGAAAAACATTCTCGTGATTGGATAACCATGGATGAGGGCATTTATGAAATCGGTCATAATTCGAGCGATTTTTGTTACGATAATGAATTGGGCAGACATAAGGTTTTTTTACATTCCTACCAAATAGCGAATAAACTGGTGACCAATGAAGAATTTATTCAATTCATAAATGAGGAGGGTTACAAACGATTTGATCTGTGGCACGCCGAGGGCTGGGATTGGGTAAACCAAAATCAAATTACTGCGCCTTTATACTGGCACCAAATTGATGGTGAATGGCATCACTACACACTAGGCGGCTTACAAAAAATAAACTCCAAAGCGCCTTTGACCCATATCTCCTATTTTGAAGCTTTTGCCTTTGCCCAGTGGAAAGGTATGCGCCTACCGACCGAATTTGAGTGGGAAGCCGCTCAACAGTTTTTTAAATGGGGCCAACGTTGGGAGTGGACAGAAAGTGCCTACCTACCCTACCCCAATTATAAAAAAGCGGACGGAGCTCTTGGGGAATATAACGGCAAGTTCATGGTGAACCAGAAAATACTTCGGGGAAGTTCCGTGGCCACTCCCATAAAACATTCTAGACCTAGTTACCGCAACTTTTTCCCA
>CAJQMW010000032.1 GCA_905479535.1 uncultured Maribacter sp.
TTTTTTCGCTGTGGCGCCTCCAAAGGTTTCAACAACGAAGCTATGAGCGATGCATCGGCTTTTTCCAGTAATTCCTTGGTTTTATTGGACGATAAAAGCACGAAACATTCAGCGGCCCTGTTCGTTTCCATAAAACTGAAAAGCGTAGCACTTTTTTCCAATGTCAACGTTTCAAAATAAAGTGCTATCTCATCATTAGCCAAAAGCTCAAGTGCCTTTGCCGCTGCGAATGGGTGCTTGGCTATAAAATCATTTAGTACGGTCTGATTTGCGTTCATAGCTTAATCCTTTTTAATTAGACAAGACTTGGTCTCGTTAAACAGTTTTGCGGGAATGGTGATCTGGCCGATCTCATTGTCCATGACCACATTGGTGGCATCTATTCTTATTATAATGCCCCTAGTCTTGCCAACCTGTATCTCATCGCCAACTTTATAGCGTTTACGTAAATAATAACACGCCAGAATGTTGCTGATGGATGTTCTTGCGCCTAAACCAAAGGCCAGGGCGGCACCGAACAGCAAGGCTGCTAGGACGATGTCAATGATGTTTATAAGCAACGCTATTTCTATACCTATCTGGTCCAAGGCTATAACAATGGCCATTAACAGAAGTGCAAATCTGATAATTTTTATCAAGGTAGCACTGTACTTGATGCCCGAGCGTTTTCCTACGGAAAGCAAGGCCTCTGAAACCAGATTACCCAACATAATGGCGGCGAAGACAATCAATATTGCTGCAAGTATATTAGGGATGTAGTGTATGATACTCTGAAACCATTGGGTCAAAACGGTAAGTCCCAGAATATCGGTTATCACAAGAATACTGGAAAATATGACCAGCCAGAAAACGGCCGTACCCAAGAACGAACCGGCCTGTTTAAAATTAATATGGGGAAGTTTTCGTCTAGCTAAGTGTCCAAGATAACCGAACAACTTCTTGACCAGATATTTTATGAGCCGCGCAACAAAATACCCAATAATAAGTACCAACAGGGAAACCAAAATATCCGGAACCAGTTCCACTAATTGGCCTTTTAAATTTTGAAATATATCCTTGAAATCTTTCATAATTATTTTTTGAAATCCTTAATGTCAACAATGCGGTTCAAAACTTGACCCTAGCGGCTATCTAATTTCTATGGTGCTTTGGTGAGTTACAGAATTACCTTCAACCTCTAGATTATCCCTTGCCGCTAGACTATTATCGTTTCATTTTTTTATCGTTTTTTGAATAAAAATATTGTTTGGCAATGTAATTTCTTCTTGGGTGTCTAGCATTTGAATTGCTACAAAAAATAATCCAATGTTCATTACTTCGCCCCTGATCTAATAATCCTTTGTTTCCATGATACCGATGGAATCGCCAATTTTTACAGAATGATTAAAAAATATTACGATACTAGAGGTAATATTTGACAAAATGGACCATTGTGCGAACATTGCAACGCCTAGGACCGTTAGTACAGAACCCACGAACGCTGCCAATTCCGAGTGCTCAACGCCCCAAATGATGAGTAGGATGATAAGACATACGGTTAGTGTTATGAAATTGATCGCTCTTTTAATGAGCTGGCTTCGGGATTTCTGTACAATCTTATCGGTGATGGTTCTGTTAATAAATTTATTGGTCACGAGTCGAAAAAGAACATATAGCGTTATGACTACGAGTGATTCTATAATTTTAGTATAATATAGTTCCATCATTGAATTTGTTTCATCCCCCAAGATAATTCTTTCTAGGTTCCCATGTAACACTAAATTTTCTAAACATTTATATCTTTATTAACCTCTTGTGCATTTTGAATTAATTAATTGTAAAGTGTCAGTTCGATTTGGATTTTAAAATTTTTTCATGGTGAAATCCTGTGCATCGAGAACCCTCGTTGTTTTAAAAGCGATTTTCGATACCTGTCTGTTCGGTACAGGCGGGCGATTTTTCCCATTTTATTTGAAAAAATCACTCCTTTAGATTTGTTTTTCTTAAGAACTCACAACTCGTGTTTACTACTTTTAACCTCCGATAAAACGTTCACTTGAAAGAAAATACAAATAGCGTTCAAAACTTAAGCCCCTTCAGTTTCACGTTCAATCTTTTTAATAGCTTTGCTAATTCAGGTTTTATGAAACTATTTTTTGGTTATAGACCATCAAACCAATATAGGTTCCCATAAAAGTACCTCGAAATCACTTTCGCTTTTTTTCGAAAAAACGATGCAACAATTCGGAGGCTTCCTGTTGAAGTATCCCCCCAGTTATTGTGGTCTTCGGGTGTAATTCTGTTCCCATGGCAGTACATCCCCGCTGCGGATCGCTAGCCGCAAATACGATTCTGCTAATTTGACTCCAATAAAGGGCCCCCGCACACATTTGGCAGGGTTCCAGAGTAACGTACAATGTGCAGTCCTTAAGATATTTACCTCCGAGAAAATTCGCCGCTGCGGTAATGGCCTGCATCTCCGCATGGGCGGTGACATCATTTAATTTTTCCGTAAGGTTATGCGCCCTGGCAATAATCCGATCCTTTATAACGATTACCGCCCCTACTGGTATTTCCCCGTTTTCAAACGCATGCTCCGCTTCTTGGAGTGCTTTCTTCATAAAATAGGTGTCATCAAACTGAAGTATCATAATTTCAAAAATACAATATTAGTAGACTTTAAGAAGTAGGCTGAAAAACAATTGTTTTGCTTTTTAAAAGAAGTATTTTTGTGGCTTATCCAATTTTCGTGAGCCGTCTTTTAGACCATATCAATCTACCCGAAGACCTTAAAAAGCTTAATCCAAAGCAATTACCTCAGCTTGCACAAGAACTTAGGGATTTTATCATTACTATAGTCGCTACAAAAGAAGGCCATCTTGGTGCCAGTCTTGGTGTTGTAGAATTGACCATTGCCTTGCATTACGTATTTAATACACCCCACGATAAACTTATCTGGGATGTTGGCCACCAAGCCTATGGGCATAAGATTTTGACCGGTAGAAAGGCCATTTTTGATACCAACCGACAATTGAACGGCATCAGCGGTTTTCCAAAGAGAGAGGAGAGTGTTTATGACACTTTTGGGACTGGACACAGTTCTACCTCTATTTCCGCTATTTTAGGTATGGCCATTGCAGCTCAACAAAAAAAAGATGGGAAGAGACAGCATATAGCTGTGATAGGCGATGCTTCCATTGCCAGCGGAATGGCATTTGAAGGTCTGAACCATTTGGGGGTAACCAATACTAATGTGCTTATTGTACTAAATGACAACGCCATAGGTATTGACCCGAGTGTGGGTGCCCTAAAGAAGTACCTGACCAACGTTAAAAAAGGCACGGCAAAAGACGAAAATATCTTTGAATGCCTGAACTTGAACTATACAGGAGCCATAGACGGTCATGACTTAGAAAAACTGGTCAACGAATTAGAGAGGTTAAAGTCGGTCCCGGGCCCAAAATTGCTCCATGTTATCACCAAAAAAGGGAAGGGCCTCCAAAAAGCCGAAGAAAATCAGGTGACCTACCATGCGCCCGGAAAATTTGACAAGGTAACGGGGGAATTGGAGAAAAAATCATCTAAGGACGTTCCACCCAAATACCAAGATGTATTTGGAAGTACCATTGTTGAATTGGCGCAAAGTAATGAAAAAATAGTGGGTATTACGCCGGCCATGCCAACCGGGAGTTCCTTAAAGTATATGATGGAAGAAATTCCGGAGCGCGCTTTCGATGTTGGTATTGCCGAACAACATGCCGTGACCCTGGCAGCAGGAATGGCCGCTGACGGACTTATTCCTTTTTGCAATATCTATTCAACCTTTCTACAACGGGCTTATGACCAAGTAATTCATGATGTAGCACTTCAAAACCTCCCCGTAGTCTTCTGTCTGGACAGAGCCGGTCTTGTAGGGGAAGATGGCCCAACGCACCACGGTGTTTTTGATATTGCATATTTGCGTTGTATTCCCAACCTTATCCTATTTTCGCCCTTTGATGAGATTGCACTTAGGGACATCATGTATACGGCCCAATTGGGCCTCAATCATCCCATCGCCATCCGATACCCTAGAGGCAGAGGCACTTTATTGGATTGGAAAAAACCGATGAAAAAATTGGAGATAGGTAAAGCCGCTGAACTTAAAAAAGGAAGTAAAATAGCTATATTAAGTCATGGCCCCATAGGTAATTTGGTTTCTGACTTGTTGGGTGAATTAAATGACAGTTCTACAATTGGGCATTATGATTTTCCCTTTGTAAGGCCATTGGATAACAATAAATTGAATCTTATATTCGGAACCTTCGAGCATATTATAACCGTAGAAGACGGTGTTGCAAAAGGTGGATTTGGCAGTGCAATCCTAGAATTCGCCAATTCAATAAAAATGATGACCAAGAATATTAAGATATTTGGACTGCCGGATAGGTTCATTACCCACGGTAAGGTGAACGAACTTTATAAATTAGCCGAAATTGACAAGGAATCCATTAAAGACTATTTACAAGGTATTTTATGAGGAACTTCGTTTTTTTTAAGCACATTTCATGCTTGTGCGTTTTTATTTTCATCGCTTCCGCATTATTCGCCCAGGATAGCATTCCTGACCCTATCGTTCCGGATACTACCGTGATAGACACGATAGTGATTAGAAAAACCCAGGACAAGATAAAGCATATTCCAAGAGGGGTAAACCTTACGAATCCGGTAATTTCCTTTAAAAAAACAAAGCCTTTAAAGGATCGCTACAACCGTTTTAGGGTGCCCTCCTTTTGGACCAAAGAGAACATACTAGGTTTGAATGTCAGCGAAGTTGCGTTTGTTAATTGGAATGCCGGTGGTGACAATGCCATTAGCGGATTGGGGTTTTTCAAATTTGTCCGTAATTATAAGTTTCGGTATTTCCAATGGGATAATAATTTGGAGATGCGCTATGGGTTGAATGCACAGGAAGGAAGAAAACTACGAAAGACAGAAGACGTAATTCGTTTTAGTTCCAATCTGGGCTACAGGCGCGATACCATCAGTAATTGGTATTATTCCGTGCAGCTTAATTTCAATACCCAGTTTTCTGACGGTTATAAATATCCGGACAGGGAAACGCCTATCTCACGTTTTATGGCGCCAGGCTATCTCTTTTTTGGTGCGGGAACTTCCTACATTACCCAAGATCAAAGTTTTAACTTGTACCTATCTCCCTTGACACAGAAGTCTACTTTTGTTCTAGATCAAAGACTGGCGGACATTGGTGCATTTGGTGTTGAGAAGGCTGTTTTAGATGCAGATGGAAATGTAATTACTGCGGGGGAAAACCATCTTTTGGAAATTGGTTTCTTAATTACCAATAATTGGAATTGGAACATTGCCGAAGATATCGATTTACAAAGTAGGTTAAGTCTGTACACAGACTACCTCTCTAGTTTTGGAAACATTGATGTGGACTGGGAACTTAATCTAAAATTGCGCGTGAACAAATATATTCTTACCACCTTGGGAACGCAGGTCATCTATGATGACAATATTCTTTTTGGAGAAGTCAGGGATGAAAACGGCAATGTGACGGACCCCGGAGAACCGCGCATCCAGTTCAAACAGGTTTTGGGTGTGGGTATCGCTTACGATTTCTAAAGTTGTTTTCCCTTTATTTTATTGTGGATGTGTACCGCCGAACTATCGGACAGGCTAGCAATGTAACAGCACGTATTTAGCAAAATCTCGTACAGCGGAATATCTGTTCTTTGATAAAATGCCGGAAGCGTTTTAAGCATCAGCTTATGATAATTGGAAGCATTCCCGTTATTGGCTTTAACTAAGGTACTAACGTACACATCTAAGATATCCGAAATGATGGTGTACCCCGCTATTTCTTTCTCTATAACTTCCTGACACTGATACACTTTTTGGACACTTAAGCTTATAATGTCCCTAATTTGCGCATCATACCTGCTCTTATCCATAAGGGAAGTGTCAAACTCACCTTGCAGTATCTTGTCCTCATTTTTCATAAAGATGGCTACCGCATCCTGTATTAAGGTATTTATGGCCAAAGCCCTCAGATAACTTAACCGGTCTTCCTTATATTCTAACGAATTATACTTTTTGGTATTTATAGTGTCCTTGACCAATTTTATAAGGTATTCCAGCGCGTAATCTTCAGAAATAAGACCTAGGTTTATGCCGTCTTCAAAATCAATAATGGTATAACAGATATCATCTGCGGCCTCCACCAAATAGGTCAGCGGATGTCTAGAAAATGAAATATCGGCTCCCTTTCTGGTTTGTAAAAGCCCAAGGTCGTTTGCCACGGCTTCAAAGG